>JBILFU010000019.1:0-15257 GCA_044351405.1 Phycisphaerales bacterium | reverse complement strand
ATCGGGGGGTGCTCGGCATTCACGGAGGACATCGGGGCAGGCATTCTATCCCCGGGGGTGCGCCAGCCTCCGCCGGCGCGGCGCCCCCGCCGAGGCCGGAAATCGTGCAGAATCCGCGCCATGCCGCGCCTCGCCGCCTGTTCGTGGAGCCTCCGGACCGCATCGCCCGACGCACTCGCCGGCGCGCTCGAGCGCTGCGGCCTGCGCGCGGTGCAGCTTGCGCTCGTTCCGTGCGTCGAGGATCCGGCCGCCTGGGGCCGAGCGATCGATCGCCTGCGCGAGCGCGGCATCGCGACGGTGAGCGGAATGCTCGCGACCGTCGGCGAGGACTACACGACCCTCGAGTCGATCGAGCGCACGGGCGGCGTGCGGCCGTCGGAGCACTGGGCGCGCAACCAGGAGCTCGCGCGCGCCGTGGCGGGGGTGGCCGCGGACCATGGCGTGCCGCTCGTGACGTTCCATGCGGGATTCCTGCCTCACGACCGTGCGCACCCGGAGCGCGCGGCGCTCGTCGGCCGGCTGCGCACGATGGCGGACATCTTCGCGGCGCGCGGCGTGCGCGTCGCCTTCGAGACCGGGCAGGAGCGCGCCGAGACGCTGCTCGAGGCGCTCGCCGAGATCGACCACCCGGGCGTCGGCGTCAACTTCGACCCGGCGAACATGATCCTGTACGGGATGGGCGATCCCGTTGCGTCGATCCGCGCGCTCGCGCCGCACGTGGTCCAGGTGCACGTGAAGGACGCCGTGCCGACCGCGGTGCCGGGAACGTGGGGACGCGAGGCGGTGGCGGGATCGGGGGCGGTCGACTGGCCGGCATTCCTGGCGGCGGTGCGGGCGCTGCCGAGGGAGGTCGACCTCGTGATCGAGCGCGAGGCCGGCCCGACCCGGGAAGCGGACATCCGCGCGGCGGCGGCGCTCGTCCGCGGGCACGGCGCAGCGTGACTCGCGGCGCGGCTCGCCCGGCGCGGCCGCCTACCATGTGATTCATGCCCACCTACGCCTACGCGATCGTCAAGCCCGACGGGACCGACGGCGAGGTCTTCGAGGTGTTCCAGAAGCTGAGCGATCCGCCGCTCACGCAGCACCCGGAGACGGGCGAACCCGTCCGCCGCATCATCGTGGCGCCGCAGGTGCAGACCTCGAGCGACGCGCAGCGGTTCTCGAAGGGGAACCTCGAGCGGCTCGGCTTCACCCGCTTCGAGCGCAAGGGCAAGGGCTATTTCGAGAAGACCGCGGGCAAGGGCGGGCCGGACGCGATCTCGGCCGACTGACGTTCGCGAAAATCACCCCGGGTTGATTTTCTACGATCCACGCATGGCGCGCGCCGACTCCCGCATCGCCGAGCTCCGCGAGCTCCTCCACCGCGCCAACCGCGCGTACTACGCGGACGCCGCGCCGTTCATGGCCGACTCGGAGTTCGACCGCCTGCTCGCCGAGCTCGCGGACCTCGAGGCCAGGCACCCCGAGCTCGCCGACCCGAACAGCCCGACGCAGCGCGTCGGCGGCGCGCCGGCCACCGGCTTCGCGCAGGTGACCCACGGCGTCCCGATGATGAGCGTCGACAACACCTACTCGGTCGACGACCTCCGCGCCTGGTGGGAGCGCTGCGAGAGGTCGCTCGGCCGCCCGTTCGCGGCGGTCGCGGACCCGAAGGTGGACGGCGTCGCGATCAGCCTGCGCTACGAGCGCGGCCGCCTCGTGCAGGCCGCCACGCGC
This sequence comes from Phycisphaerales bacterium, assembly GCA_044351405.1. Taxonomy (GTDB): domain Bacteria; phylum Planctomycetota; class Phycisphaerae; order Phycisphaerales; family SM1A02; genus UBA966. The sequence continues at coordinate 13,541 of JBILFU010000019.1, read as the reverse complement.
GGCGACGGCACGGTCGGCGACGACGTCACCCGCAACGTGCGCGCGATCGACGCCGTCCCGCTCGTCCTCGCGGCGCCGGCCGGATCGGCAGTCCCGGCCGTCCTCGAGGTGCGCGGCGAGATCTTCATGCCCGACGCGAGCTTCGAGCGCATCAACGACGAGCGCCGCCGTGCCGGCGAGCCCGAGTTCATGAACGCCCGCAACTCGACCGCCGGCACGCTCAAGAGCCTCGACCCCGCGGTGGTCCGCTCGCGCGGACTCAGCTTCGTGGCGCACGGCGCGGGCCATGTCGAGGACGTCGCGCTCGGCGGCCGCCCGGTCGCCACGTACCACGACTTCCTGCGTGCGCTGCGCGCGCTCGGCGTCCCGGTCTCGGGCACCGAGGTCCGCTGCACCTCGGCCGACGAGTGCGTCGCCGCGATCGAGCGCTTCGGCGCGGCGCGCGCGGAGCTTCCCTACGCGGTCGACGGCATGGTCGTGAAGGTCGACGCCTTCGCCGACCAGCGCGAGCTCGGCGCCACCGCGAAGGCGCCGCGCTGGGCCGTCGCGTTCAAGTACCCGGCGGAGAGGAAGCCGACCGTCCTCCGCGCGATCGCGTGGCAGGTCGGGAAGGGCGGCACGCTCACGCCGCGCGCCACGATGGACCCGGTGATCATCGCCGGCACGAGGGTCCAGCACGCCACGCTCCACAACATCGACGAGATCCACCGCAAGGACATCCGCATCGGCGACACCGTGATCGTCGAGAAGGCCGGCGAGATCATCCCGCAGGTGGTGGAGGTCGACCTCTCGAGGCGCCCGGAGCGCTCCGTGCCCGTCGAGCCGCCCGTCGGGTGCCCGAGCTGCGGCGAGGCCGTCACCAAGGAGGGTCCCAAGCTCTTCTGCACGAATGCCGCGTGCCCCGAGCAGTTCCGCGAGCGGCTCAAGTGGTTCGTCGGGCGCAACCAGATGGATATCGACGGCCTCGGCGAGCGGATCGTCGACCAGCTGGTCGACTCCGGCATGGTGAAGGGCTTCGCGGACGTGTTCCGCCTGGACCCGGCGCGGGTCGCGGAGCTCACCTCGGAGTCCGCGTCGAAGGGCGGGAAGGCCGTCGTCCGCAAGATCGGCGCGAAGACCGCCGCGTCCATCCACGCGAGCGCGGAGGAGGCGAAGGGCCGCGGTCTCGCGCGGCTCCTCGAGTCGCTCGGCATCCGCCACGTGGGGACGGCGAGCGCAAAGGCGTTCGCGCGCGCCTACCCGGACCTCGACGCGCTGCTTGCCGCGGGAGTCGAGGACCTGAAGGAGATCCCCGACATCGGCGAGGTCACCGCGCCGAGCATCCACGCGGACCTGCACTCGGCGGCGATGCAGCGGACCTTCCGCGAGCTGCGCGCGGCCGGCGTGTCGGTGACCAGCCCCATCTACCGCGCGCGCACGGCAGCCGGCGCCGGCGCGCAGGGCAGCCTGTTCGGCGACGGCGGCGGAGACGAGGCCGCCGCAGCGGGCACTGCCGAAGGCTCCCCCTTCGCGGGGAAGACCGTCGTCCTCACCGGCGAGCTCGAGCGCATGGACCGCCGTGCGGCGACCGAGCGCCTCGAGGAGCTCGGCGCGAAGGTCTCGGGCAGCGTCAGCAAGAAGACGCACCTGGTGATCGCGGGTCCCGGCGCCGGCAGCAAGCTCGCGAAGGCGAGGGAGCTCGGCGTCGAGGTGTGGGACGAGGACCGCTTCCTGGCGGCGCTCGGCGTCAGTCCGTCGTGAACTTCACCTTGCCGGCCGCGTCCACGCTGCACGTGCCCGTGCGCCCGTCGCGCTGCGTGAACCGCACGGCGATCCCGCCCTCCGCGGGCCGCTCGAGCTCCGCCCACGACCAGGCCGCGGCCTCCGTGTCCGACTGCGGCGCCACCAGCACGCTCCGCTCGTCGTCGGTCGCATCGAGCTGCCGCAGGCTGAACGCCGGGCTCTTCCCCGCCTCGCGCGTCACGCTCAGGAAGTACGCCTGCCCGCCCACCGTCACCGCGGGAAAGTCCACGCGCGGCGACTTCGGGAAGAGCGTGCCGCCGAAGAACTTCGCGGCGAAGAACGCCATCACCAGGAACACCGCCACCGAGATGAGGACGCTTCGCAGGAAGAGCAGGAACTGGTTCACGCCTGCAGTGTAAGGCCGAGGAACCACGCCCCCGCCGTCACGGCCGCCGCCACCGCGAGCCGCCACCACCCGAACACCGCGAGCGTGTGCCGCTGCAGGTAGCGCACCAGGAGATCGACCGAGAGCGCCGCGCTCGCCCACGCCACGGCGATGCCGCACGCGATCGGCAGCCAGCCGCCGAGCGCGGCGACGAACTGCGCCGACTCGCCGCCCTTGATCACCTTGAGCACGCTGTACCCGCTCGCCGCGGTCAGCGTCACGAGCCCGAGCAGGAAGCTGAACTCGGCCGCCGCGACCGCGCCGAGCCCGACGAGGAGCCCGCCGAGGATCGTCACGAAGCTCCGGCTCGTCCCCGGCCACAGCGCCGCGCACTGGAGGAACCCGATCGCCGCGGCCTGCGCGGCGGTCATCCGCGCAAGCTCAGCGCCTGCCCGGTCGCCGGACCCGCCTGCCGCCACGGCCCGCTCCGCCGCGGCGCGGTCGGCCGCCAGGCGCCGCGCCTGCCACGGCGCGATCGCCAGCATCACGATCCCGCCGGCCGCGAGCGCCGCCGCCACCGCCGCGGGGTTGAAGAGCCGCTCCCTGATCGCGTCCTTCGCGAGGAACCCGAGGGCCGCCGCGGGCACGAACGCGATCGCCACGTTGCGCGCGATCGTCCACCCGGCCCGCATGCGGTCCTCGGCACCGAGCCCCCGCACGCCGATGCGCGACGCCGTCCCGCGCAGCATCTGCCCGACGCGTGCCCGGTACAGCCCGAGCACCGCGAGGATCGCGCCGCCCTGGATGATGATCTCGAAGTCGTGCACCGCGTCCCGCTGCTCCGGCGTGCGGTCGAGCCCGAGGAGCCACGAGGTGAGGATCAGGTGTCCCGTGCTCGAGACCGGCAGGTACTCGGTGATCCCCTCCACCATGCCAAGGATCCAGGCGTCGAGCGGGGTCATGCGCCGTTGCCGCCCTTCGCCGCGGGGCCGCCCGACCCGCCGCCGCCCGCGTCGCCCGCGAGCCACGGCATCAGCGCGCGCACCTCCGCGCCCGCGCGCTCCAGCGCGTGCGCATCGGCCGCCGCGCGCTCCGCACGGAACCACGGCGCGCCTGCGTCGTGGTCGGCCTGCATGCGGCGCGTGAATTCACCGGAGCGGATCTCGTCGAGGAGCTTTCGCATGGCGGCCTTCGTGCGTTCATCGGCCATCCGCGGGGCGGCCGTGTAGGTGCCGAACTCCGCGCTGTTGCTGATCGCGGCGCGCATGCCCGCCGGGCCGCGCGCGTACAGCAGGTCCGCCACCTGCTTGATCTCGTGGATGCACTCCGTGTAGGCGAGGAGCGGCGGGTAGCCAGCCTCGACGAGCACCTCGTACGCCGCCTGCGCGAGCCCGAGCATGCCGCCGCACAGGACGGCCTGCTCGCCGAAGAGGTCGGTCTCCGCCTCGTCCCTGAAGGTGGTGCGCACGACGCCCGCGCGCATGCAGCCGAGCCCCGCCGCCCACGCCCGCGCGACGTCGAGCGCCGACGGCCCGCCGTCCGAGGCGTCGCGTTCCTGCGCCACCGCGAGCAGCGCCGGGATGCCCTGGCCGGCGACGAACCGCTCGCGGAGCGTCGTGCCCGGGCCCTTCGGCGCGACGAGCACGATGCCGACGCCCGCGGGCGGGGTCACCAGCCCGAAGTGCACGCTCGAGCCATGGAGGAAACCCGCCACCTGCCCGGGTCGCAGGTTGGGGGCGACCAGCGTTCGCCAGGCCGAGGCGTGGGCCTCGTCCGGCAGGGCGACGATCGAGAGCGCGGCATCGCGGACGGCATCGGCCGTGTCGCGCGTCTCGAACCCCTCGTCCCGCGCCCGGGCGCGGGCGTCGGAGCCGGGGCGCCCGCCAACCCGGACCGCGATTCCGGAATCCCGCAGGTTGAGCGCGTGCGCCCGGCCCTGGTTTCCGTAGCCGATCACCGCGACCGGTCGCCCTTGCAGGGCCTCGATGCCGAAGTCGCGCTCGATCGGGGGAGCTGCCGGGGAGCTGTCCATCGGGGCTGATGCGTGATCGGGGGGAGGTCTCGCGGTCGCAGGGGGCAAATCCACCCGCGAATCCGCATGGTTCTCGGCAATTTGCCGGAAAGAAAGGCCACATTACCTGACTTCCCGCCCCGGGAAACCCACACTCCGTCTGAACCGTCTGTTCCGCCTGCTCGGATGCAGGGGAGGGCGGCCCGTCACCAGGGTGCCAAGGCACGGCGCATGCGCGGATTCTCGACGATTTCAAGGCCCAGGGCCGAGAACGCCGAACCAAGCAGGAGACAAGGACGTCCCACCATGCGTTACCCCGGCCCCAGTTCGCAGTTCGGCCAAGGAATGCTCGGCCAAGGAGCAGCAGGAATGGTCACAGTCGAAGCACCGAACCGCCGGTCGGACGACCGGTTCCGGTTCAGCCCGGCGTACACCCGGGTGGTGGTGGTTCCTTCGGCGCGTGAGCCGGGAAGTGGGGCTTCGCGTCCTGATCCGCTGGCGGAGTTCGGAATCGATCCCGCCGACCTGGACCTCGGCCTGGGCACGCCCGAGGGTGGTCTCGAGGGCCACGGCTACGACATCTCACTCACCGGGATGCGCTTCGAGCTCGACGACGAGCTCGCCCCCGGCACCGAGGTCTCCATCGAGCTCTACCCGCCCGCCGAGCGCGACCCGATCCGCATGCGCGGCACGGTGGTCCGCGTCTTCGCCGGCGACGACGATCCGGGTCCGCGCCGCATGGCGGCGCAGTTCACCGGGTTCGCGACGCAGCGCGATCGCGAGCGGCTCGAGAGCCGGATCGCCGCACGCGCCTGCTGCTGGCCGGCGTGACCGCGGCGGCCGGGCAACGGATTGCCCGGCGGACAGGTGACGAGGACCGCGCGTGTTTCCCATCGACGACTCCAGGACGCTCCAGCATCCCGCCGCGCGGGCGCAGTCGTCGGCACGCAACTCGGTGGCCGCGGAGATGTCCGTGGCCGGCCGTGCCGGATTCCGCCCCGCCGACCCCTGCTGGGCCGACGCTGCCCGTGCGCTGACCGATCCGGGCGACTCGCGCTGGGTGCTTGCGTCCGACGACTACTGGAAGATGCGGGCGGACCTCGCGGCCGTCACCGCCGTCGGCGCCGACACGTTCTCCGGAGAGCGCGACGCGGGCGTCGCCCCGGGGCCGGCCGGGGCCGCGGACGGCACGCCGTCAGCCGCGTTCTTCGGGCCGGACGTGCCGTTCGGCGCGGGGCTCCACTCCCGGGCGCTCGCGGCGCTGGCCGTCGCGCTTCCCGGCGTGTCCGGCGTTAAGGGAGCGTCGCATGCCGGCTTCGCGGCCGCCCTGCTGCGCCGACCGGCGGCACGGACCCGGCGCGAGCGGCTCGAGATGGGCTTCTGGTTCGTGGTGGGTGGCCTGGGCGGCCTGGTGCTCGCCGTGCTCGTGCGCGCCGCGGAGATGGTGCTCGCGTGGGGCTGACCTCCGAACAGGACGTCCCGGCCGCGGTGGAGGCGCTGACCGGCCACCGCTTCCGGGACCTCGCGCTCCTGCAGTCGGCGCTCACGCACGCCTCCGCCGCCGACGGGCGGATCAACTCCAACGAACGGCTCGAGTTCCTGGGGGACTCGGCGATCGGGTTCGTGGTCTGCACGGCGCTGTTCTCGGCGCGGCCCGACCTCCTGGAGGGCGACCTCACGAAGGTGAAGTCCAACGTGGTCAGCGGCCGCGTCCTCGCGGAGCTCGCGGTCGAGTGCGGCCTCGAGGCCATGATGCGGGTCGACAAGGGCGTGCGGACGCGCCAGGGGCTTCCGGAGAGCGTTCTTGCGGGCGCGTTCGAGGCGCTGGTCGGAGCGCTGTACCTCGATGCCGGCCTCGAGGTGACGCGGGCGTTCCTGATGCCGCGGCTCGCGCCGCGCATCGATGCGGCCCTGCGGCTCGGGCACCAGCAGAACTTCAAGCAGGTGCTGCAGCAGTGCCTGGCGCAGATGGACATGGGTCTTCCCGTCTACACAGTGCTGGACGAGAAGGGCCCCGACCACGCGAAGGCCTTCGAGATCTGCGTACAGGCCGGTTCACGGCGCTTCCCCGGCGCCTGGGGCCCGAGCAAGAAGCAGGCCGAGCAGCTGGCGGCGCTCGCGGCGCTGCGCGAGCTCGGGCTGGCCGCCGATGCGCCGGACGGCGAGGTGCAGATCGTGTGGCCGACGAAGTCCGTCCCTGGCTAACCGGGGACGGACGTGCGCTCGAGTTCCGCAAGGCTCTCCGCGGCGTCGCCCGCGGTGGTGACCACCGCATCCGCGATCGCCCGGTAGCCGGGAAGCCGCCGCTCGCCGAGGAGCGCCGCCTCCTGCGCGAAGTCCGTGCCCATCAGGAGCGGCCGGTCGCCCGGGGCGGCCGAGAGCCGCGCGCCCAGCACCGCTGCCGGCGCCTCGAGGAGCACCACCCAGGCGCGGCCCGCCGCGCGCGCCCGCTCGAGGAGTTCGCGCGCGCCCGGTGCCGTCGGCGTGCCGCCACCGAGCGCGATCACCGCCCCCGGGGAGGCCTCGTCGAGGACCCGCGCGAGCGCCCGCGCCTCCGCCTGGCGGAACGCGCGCTCGCCCGCGGCGCGGAAGAAGGCACTGACCGTCGCGTGGCCGGAGCCCGCGACCGTGCGGTCGTCGAGGTCGATGAAGTCGGACTTCCTCCGGGCGGCGAGCAGCCGCCCGAGGGTGGTCTTCCCGGATCCGCGCAGCCCGATCAGGACCGTCGCGGCGCGTGGATTGGCGTGGCCCACGGGGTCAGCGGACGCGGATCGCGCGGCCGACGCGGCGCTTGCGGTTCAGGATCGCGCGGCCCTTGCGGGTCTTCATGCGGGCGCGGAAACCGACCTTGCGGACCTTCTTGACTCGGCTGATCTTGTGCGGATAGTGCATGGCTGGCTCCGGGGAGCCGCGCAGTGTAGCGGGACGGCCGAGGCGCCGGAAGGGGTTCGCGTCACCTTCCCGAGGCCTCCCGCGGCCCGCCGATTATCGGCTCAGTCCCCGTGCCGGACCACGCGCCCCTCGACGAGGAAGATCACGTCCTCCGCGATGTTCGTCGCGATGTCCGCGATCCGCTCGAGCCGCTGCGCGATCTGCATCAGGTCGATCGCCTCGGAGGTCCGCGACGGGTCGTCCTGGATCAGCTGGCGGCTCGTCGCCACCACCTCCTTGTTCAGGTTGTCGACGCGGCGGTCGGCGCGGCGCACCTCCCGGCAGAGCTCGGCGTCCTCGTCGGCGAGCGCCGCGAGGACGTCGGCGAGCATCGCCTGCGCCGACGACGCCATGTCCGTGAGCGCGCCCGGAACCTCGGTGGGGCCGTTGCCTGAGCTCCAGCGGATCACCTTCTTGGCGATCCCGCGGCTCAGGTCCGCGATGCGCTCGAAGTCGCTCGAGATCCGCACGACGCTCAGGACGAACCGCAGGTCGTGCGCGACCGGCGACCCGAGCGCGAGGATCCGCATGCACTGCGTCTCCAGCTCGACCTCCATGGTGTCGACCTCGGTGTCGCCGGCCTTCACCTCCTGCGCGGCGTTCAGGTCGTTCTCGACCAGCGCCCGCGCGGCCAGGCTCACGCGCCGCTCGGTCGCCGCGCCCATCGCCAGGAGCGATCGGCGCAGGTTCAGGATCTCGGTCTGGAGGTCGAGTGCCATCGTTCGGGAACAGTTTACTTTTCGGTTCAGCCGAACCGGCCCGAGACATAGTCCTCGGTCTGCTTGTTCCTGGGATTCGTGAAGATCGCGTCCGTATCCCCGCACTCGACCAGCGTCCCCTCGTAGAAGAAGGCGGTCCGGTCGCTGACGCGGGCGGCCTGCTGCATGTTGTGGGTCACGATCGCGATCGTGTACTCCGCCTCGAGCTCGCGGATCAGCTGCTCGATGCTCGCGGTGGACCGCGGGTCCAGCGCCGAGCAGGGCTCGTCCATGAGGAGCACCTCCGGCCCGACCGCGATCGCCCGGGCGATGCAGAGGCGCTGCTGCTGGCCGCCGGAGAGCCCGAGGGCGCTCGCGCCCAGGCGGTCCTTGACCTCGTCCCAGAGGGCCGCGGCGCGCAGGGAGCTCTCCACCAGCTCCTCGAGGTCCGCGCGGCGGAACTTCCCGTGCAGGCGCGGCCCGAACGCCACGTTGTCGAAGATCGACTTCGGGAACGGGTTGGGCTTCTGGAACACCATGCCGACCCTGCGGCGCAGCTCCACGACGTCGCGGTCGCGGGAGAGGAGGTCCTCGCCGTCGAGCGTGAGCGTGCCCGCGGCGCGCGCGCCGGCGATCGGGTCGTTCATCCGGTTCATCCAGCGCAGGAACGTGCTCTTGCCGCAGCCCGAGGGCCCGATCAGCGCCGTCACCTGGCGGCGGGGGATGTCGAGCGTGATCGACCGGAGCGCGTGGAAGGATCCGTACCAGGCATCGAAGCCCGCGGCGCGGATGCAGGTCTCCGCCGGGGTGGGCTGGGGCGTCGCGCCCGCGCCCGCCGCCGCGTGCGCGACCGCGCCCAGCGGCTTCACCTGGGTCTGCAGCGTTCGTGCGGTGTCGGAGGGGGTCGTCATCCGTGGTCTCGTCGGGGCGTTCCCTGCGGGTCAGGCGGCCTTCTGCAGCCGGTGGCGTATCAGCGCCGCCACCGCGTTGAAGGCGAGGAGGACGGCCAGCAGCACCAGTATCCCAGCCGCGGCCAGTTCGTGGAAGCCGGCCTTCGGGCGGCCCGCCCAGTCGAAGATCTGGAGCGGCAGGACCGTGAAGTCGCTCATCAGGTTGGTGGGGGTGGACCGGATGAAGAGGGGGACGCCGAGCACCAGGATCGGCGCCGCCTCGCCGATCGCGCGGCTCATGGCGAGGATCGCGCCCGTCATGATCATGGGGACGGATGCCGGGAGCGTGATGTTCCAGGTGGTCTGCCACTGCGTGGCGCCGAGGGCGAGCGACCCGGCCCGCAGGCTGCGCGGCACGCTGCGGAGCGCCTCCTGGCTCGAGACGATCACGATGGGCAGCACGACGAGCATGAGCGTCAGGCCGCCCGCGAGCACGCCGCTCCCGAAGGGAAGCTGCAGGAAGAGGACGCTCTCCGGGTTCCCGATCGTGATCGGGCTGTCCGCGCTCGCGAGCCCGAACAGGCGCGAGAAGGCGGTGAGCCCGAGCAGGCCGTAGACGATCGACGGCACGCCAGCCAGGTTCGAGATGTTGAGCTTCACGAACGAGGTGAACCGCGACTTGCGCGCGAACTCCTCCAGGTAGAGCGCCGTGCCGACGCCGATCGGGAGCGCGGCGAGCGCGCAGATGGCGCACACCCACACGCTGCCCCAGAGCGGGGCCTTGACGCCGGCCTCGGCGGGCTTGCGGCTCGCGTAGCTCGTCAGGAAGTCCCAGCCGAGGCGTTCGTGGCCGTCGCGCCACACCGTGAGGAGGAGCGCCGCCAGCGCGAGCACGGCGAGGCTCGTGAACGCCAGGCACGCCGCGAGGAACGCGCGGTCGACGGCGCGCCGCCGCACGGGAAGGACGCGCGCGGCCGCCGCGACGATGCGCGCCGGCGCACGGAGCGACCCCCGGCGGGCCGCGGCTGCCGCTGCGGCGGGCATCAGTCGTACTCCTCCCGGAACGCCCGCAGCACGAGGTTGCCGACGAACGTCAGCCCGAGCGTGATCGCGAAGAGCACCGTCGCCACCGCGAAGCTCGAGCGGTACTCGATGCCGGTCGCCGGCGCGTCGCCGAGGAAGATCTGCACCATGTACGCGGTCATCGTCTGCACCTCGGCGGTCGGGCTGACGGTCATCCTGGCCAGGTTGCCGGCCGCGAGCGCGACGATCATCGTCTCGCCGACGGCGCGCGTCACCGCGAGCAGCCAGCTCGCCATGATCCCGCTGAGCGCGGCGGGCACCACCACCTTGACGCTGACGTCGAAGCGCGTGCTGCCCATCGCGTAGGCGGCGTCGCGCAGGCTGCGCGGCACGGCGCGCAGCGCGTCCTCGGAGAGGCTCGCGACGATCGGCAGGATCATGATGCCGACCGCGAGCCCCGCGCTGGTCGCGTTGTAGGTGCCGAACGACTCGCTGACGCGGTCGTGCAGGAAGGGCGTGATCACGGTCAGCGCGAAGAAGCCGTAGACCACGGTCGGGATGCCGGCGAGCACCTCGAGCACGGGCTTGAGCGCGCTGCGGACGCGGCGCGGCGCGTACTCGCTCAGGTAGACGGCGGCGACCAGCCCCACGGGGAGCGCGAAAGCCGCCGCGATCGCGGACACGAGGAGCGTGCCCGTCACGAGCGGCCAGACGCCGAACCGGCGCTCGGCGCCGAGCAGCGGCGTCCACTCGGTGCCGGCGAAGAAGCCGGCGAACGTCACCTCGGGCATCGAGAAGAAGAGCCCCGACTGGTAGAGGAGGATCGCCAGGATCGTGAACGTGGACACTATCGAGAGGAGCGCGCAGCCGAGCAGGGCGCCGCGCACCGCGCGTTCCGTGTTCCGCCGGGCCGCCGCCGACCGCGCGCGTCCCCGGCGCGACGCTGCTGCTGCGGCGCGGGCGGCGGCGGAGACGGCGGCGGGGTTCGTCACCTGTAGAGGTCCGCGAGCGCGCCGTGGCGCTCCTTGCCTTCGCCGTCGATCATCTGGCTGCCGGTGCGGCGCGCCGCGAGGTTCGCCCTGGCGCGCGCCGCGATCGCCTCCGGGAGCCGGATGTAGCCGACCTCCTCCGACATCTTCGCGGCGTTGTCCACCGCGAACGCCGCGTAGGCGGCCACCGCCGGCTTCTCGAGCGAGGCCTTGCTGACGTAGACGAAGAGCGGGCGGCTGAAGGGGGCATAGGAGCCGTTCTCGACGGTCTCGTGCGAGGGCAGCACCGCCGCCTTCGTCTTCGGATTCACCACCGGCACCGCGCGCAGCCGCTCCTTGTTCTCCTGGTAGTACGCGTAGCCGAAGAAGCCGATCGCGTTGCGGTTGCCCTCGATGCCGCGGACGAGCACGTTGTCGTCCTCGCTCACGGACATGTCGCCGCGGATCGTCCCGCCGCTGCCGACCGTCACCTCCTTGAAGTAGTCGAAGGTGCCGCTGTCGGTGCCCGGGGAGTAGACCTTCATCTGCTCGTCCGGCCAGGAGGGGTCGAGGTCCTTCCAGGACTTCGCCGTGTCCTTGGCGCCGAAGGCCTTGGTGATCTGCTCGACGGTGAGCTGCGTGGCCCAGGTGTTGTCCTTGTGGACGACGATCGTCAGGCCGTCGTACGCGACCGGAAGCTCGACGAACTCGATGCCCTTCGCCTTGCACGCGGCGGCCTCGGCCGGCTTGATCGGGCGCGAGGCGTTCGAGACGTCGGTCTCGCCGGCGCCGAAGCGCTTGAAGCCGCCGCCGGTGCCGGACATGCCGACGGTGACGTTGACGCCCGGCGCCACGGCGGAGAACTCCTCGGCGATCGCCTCGGAGATCGGGTAGACGGTCGAGGAGCCGTCGATCTTGACGGCGCCCTTCACGGCCTTCGGATCCTGGGCCGCCCCCGCGAGGAGCAGGGCGGCGGAGACGGCGGACGCGGCGGCGACGGCGAGGCGCGGGAGGATCATTCGGGGTGCTCGGATGGCTTGCTCAGGCGGACTGCCGGCTCTCGGCGGGCACGGAGGAAGCCCCCTTCAGGGGGAGATTTCTAGCAGTTCCGGGGTCGGCAAGCGGGAGCCGGATCCGGAAGGTGGAGCCGTGCTCGGCGTCCGTGCGGCTTTCCACGCTCACCGAGCCGCCGTGGACCACGGCGACGTGCTTGACGATCGCGAGTCCGAGGCCCGTCCCGCCCGAATCCCGGCTGCGGGCGCGGTCGATCCGGTAGAAGCGGTCGAAGAGCCTCACCCGGTGCACCTCGGGGATGCCGGGCCCCCGGTCGATGACGGAGATCAGCGCCGCGTTCCCGTCGAGGCGCGCGTCGAGCATGACCCGCGAGTCGGCCGGCCCGTACTTGACGGCGTTCGACACCAGGTTGGCGACCGCGTGCGCCAGCAGGCCCGCGTTGCCGTTGACCCAGAGCTGCGGGTCGACGGAGAGGTCGATCGCGATGCGCTTCTCCCGCGCCGCGGGCATGGCCTGCTCGACGGCCTCGGCCGCGATCGCCGCGATGCGCACGGGCGCCGGCGACATGCGCTCGAGCGAGGAGGGATCCTCCAGCGAGCTGAGGAGGAGGAGGTCGTCGATGATCGCGCCGAGGCGCGCGGAGCTGCGCGCGATGGTGCGGGCGAAGCGTGCCGCGTCCGCCGGGAGCTCGAAGCCGTCGGCCAGGGTCTCGGCGTAGCCGCGGATCGAGGTGATCGGCGTGCGCAGCTCGTGGCTGACGTTCGCGACGAACTCCGTGCGCAGCGCCTCGAGGCGCCGGAGCTCGGTGCGGTCCTCGAGCACCAGGAGCACCTGCGCCGCGCCCGCGGAGCGCGTGAGGAGGATCGCGGTGCAGTTGGCGACGTGGAGGCCGGAGGCGCTCGCGATCGGGATCTCGGCCTCGGCGCGCCGGCCGCTGGCGCGTGCCGCGGCGACGAGCGCGTCGAGCTCCGGGCTGCGGACGAGCTCGAGGAGGAGGCGACCCTCGGCGGGGCGCTCGCCGGAGACGGTGCTGCCGCCGACGAGCCGCGCGGCCGCAGGGTTGATGGTCACGATGCGGTCGAGCTCGTCGAGCGCGACGATGCCCGCGGGCGCGGTCTCGAGGATGGCGCGCAACTCCGCGAGCGCGTTGTCGAGCTGCACCGCGCGCGACGCCGCCGAGTGCGCGCCGCGCACCGGGTCGCGGTGGTTGCCGCCGAGCGCGCCGAGCGCCGCGGCGATGCGCCGGTGCTCCGCGCGGCGCACCAGGAGCGTCCACGCCAGGACGCCGCCGAGCACGGCCGCGACGGCGCACGCCGCCAGGAACGGCAGCATGCCGACGGAACTGGCCGCCTCGGTGGGCTCCATGCCCGACAGGTTACTCAACGGCCACCAGGCTCTCGCCGAAGCGGTAGCCGATGCCGCGCACCGTCTCGACGCAGGCGGAGAGCGCGCCGAGCTTCTTTCGGAGCGCGGTCACGTGGACGTCGATCGTGCGGCTCGAGAGGACCACGTTGCGCCCGTGCACGGCCGCGATGATCTGGTCGCGCGTGCGCACGAACCCCGGCCGCTGCGCGAGGTGGTTGAGGATGCCGAACTCGGTGACGGTGAGGTCGATCGACTCGCCGTCCACGGTGATGACGTGGCGGTCCGGGTCGATGACCAGCCGGCCCTCGAGGCGCTCGAGCCGGTTGTCGACCGGGATCTGCTGCAGCTCCGCGCGGCGGCGCAGCACTGCCCGCACCCGGGCCATCAGGACGCGCGGGCTGAAGGGCTTGACGACGTAGTCGTCGGCGCCGATCTCGAGCCCGGTGACGACGTCCGACTCCTCGCCCTTGGCGGTGACCATCACGACCGGGATCTCGCGCGTCTCGGGCCACTGCTTGAGGCGGCGGCAGATCT
>JBILFU010000186.1:0-4479 GCA_044351405.1 Phycisphaerales bacterium | reverse complement strand
GGCGCGGGAACGGGCAGTGAGGGCGGCTGCCGACCGTCCCGTCCGTGCCGCGCTCTTCGCGGGCCTCGACGTGGACGTCGAGTACGACGCCCCGCTCGCCGGCCGCACCTGGTACAAGGTCGGCGGCCCGGCCGACGCGCTGGCCGTGCCGCGGAGCGAGGGAGCCCTCTCGGAACTGCTCGGCCGGTGCGCACGGGACGGTGTCCGCGTGCGCGTGCTCGGCTCCGGCGCCAACCTCCTCGTCGGCGACGACGGCGTCGACGGCGTGGTGGTCGTCCTCGAAGCGCCCTGCTGGAGGGAGATGCACCTGACGCCCGCCGGCGCGACGACGCTGGTCCGTGTGGGCGGCGGCCGCGACCTCGGCAAGACCATCCGCGAGACGGTCGGCCACGGCCTCTCGGGACTGGAGGCACTGATCGGCATTCCCGCCCAGGTCGGCGGCGCCGTCCGCATGAACGCGGGCGGCAAGTTCGGCGCCATCGGCGACGTGGTGCGCTCGGTCCGCCTGCTCGCGCAGGACGGATCAGCGCGAACCTACGGCGCGGCGGAGATCGACTTCGGCTACCGCCGCTCCGACCTGCCGGCCGGCATCGTGAGCTGGGCGGAGCTCGCGCTGACGCCCGCCGACCCGGCGGCGCTGCGCCTGCGCTCCAAGGAGATCAGCAACTACAAGGCGAGCGTCCAGCCGCTCGCCGCCAACAGCGCCGGCTGCATGTACCGCAACCCCGTCGACCCCGCGACCGGCCAGCGCGTCAGCGCGGGACTGCTGATCGACCGCGCCGGCCTCAAGGGGACCCGCGTCGGCGGGGCCGTCGTCAGCGAGCAGCACGGCAACTTCATCTGCGCGGAGCCGGGCTGCCGCGCGCAGGACATCGTCGAGCTCTCCGCCTTGGTGGCGGACGAGGCCTTCCGCCGGACCGGCATCCGGCTCGAGCGCGAGGTAGTCTTCTGGCGCCGCGGCGAGGATTGATCGCCCGCGGCACGCGCGCCACGGACCGGCGCGCACGACACGCACGGAGGTGAGCATGCAGTTCCTGTCCAACCAACCCGCACCGGCCGGCACGCGCGTCCTCGTCCTGAAGGGCGGGCCCGACGCCGAGCGCGAGGTCAGCATCCGCTCCGGGGCCATGGTGGCCGCCGCCCTCCGCCGCGCGGGCATGGACGTCAACGAGGTCACCGTGGACCGTGCCTCGCCCGAGGAGATCCGCTCCCTGCGCGGCGACGTGGTCTTCCCCGTGCTGCACGGGTCGTGGGGAGAGGGCGGCGCGCTGCAGGAGATCCTCGACGCGGACGGGCGCCCGTACGTGGGCTCGGGCCCCGCGGCTGCCCGCCTGGCGATGGACAAGGTCGCCACCAAGCGCGCGGTGGCGGCGATCGGCGTTCCGACGCCGGCGTCGCAGGAACTGCGGCCCGGTGCCGAGTTCTCGCTGGCCTGCCCGGTGGTCCTCAAGCCCGCCGACGACGGGTCCAGCGTCGACCTGCGGATCTGCCGCTCGCCGCAGGACGTCATGCGTGCCCGCCTGGAGCTGGAGCCGCGCCGCGACCGGATCCTCGCCGAGGAATACGTAGCGGGGCGGGAGCTCACGGTCGGGCTCGTCGACGGCGAGTGCCTGCCGATCATCGAGATCCGCCCCAACGACGGCACCTACGACTACGAGGCCAAGTACAACCGCGACGACACCCAGTACCTGCTGGACCCCGCCCTGCCCCCGGGCATCGCCGAGGCGGTCCGGGCCTTCGGCCGCGCGGCGTGGCACGCGACCGGCTGCCGCGACGTGGCCCGCGCCGACTTCATGCTGGACGAGCGCGGACCGTGGTTCCTCGAGATCAACACCATGCCGGGCTTCACCGACCACTCGCTCCTCCCGAAGGCCGCCGCGCACGCCGGGATCCCCATGGAGCGCCTGGTCGCGGTGCTGGCCGGTCGCGCGCTCGCGCGCGCCCGACGGACCCGCGCCGCCGCCTGACGGCAGCGCGGCCGCGACTGCACCCCGGGGGCGCTCCGCGCCGATGTACGGGGAGCCATGCCAGCGTCCGCAGAGCGCCCCGCCGACACGTCGTTCGCCTTCCCAGCCTGGGCCGGTTCTGCCGCCTGGGCGTTCGCCGCGGTCGTCACGGCCGTCGGCCTCGCCATCTGGGTGCCGCAGCTCGTCGACCGGGCGGCGCGCGCGCCGCTGCCGGCGCCGGTGCGCGTGGTGCTGCAGGGCCAGCCCGCGTGGCTGCCCCCGGACGAGCGCGCCGCCATCGAGCGGAGCGTGGTCCGGTCCATCGCCCAGTCGCCCTTCAACCGCGACGGCCTGGCGAAGGCGCGGGACGCGGTGGCCACCGCCGGCTGGATGTCCTCGGTCACGCAGGTCCGCCGCTCCGACGTCGACGAGGTGGTGGTCGAGGGCACGTGGTCGGTGCCCTTCGCGCTGGTGCGCGACGCGGACGGCGAGCACCTGGTCGACACGCGCGGCAGGCTGCTCCCGCGCTCCTACCCCGCAGGCAAGGGTCCGCGGCTGCTGCGCATCGAGGGCGTCTCCGCGCCGCGGCCGGCGTCCTTCGGAAGCACCTGGCCGGGCGACGAGGTCGCCGCGGCGCTCTCCATGGCCGCGGGCATCGCCGACCGCCCGTGGCGGCACCAGGTGACCGTGGTGGTGATGGATCGCTGGGCGGAGGACGGCACCATTCGCCTGCGGACCGACCGCGGCGGCGAGATCACCTGGGGACACGCTCCCGGCCGCGAGACGGTCTCCGAGGTCCCCGCGATCCAGAAGCTCGGTGCGCTGCAGCTTGCGTGGGACCGCACCGGCCACATCGACGGCGGCGCCGCCGAGTCGCTCGACCTCCGCGGCGACGTGACGCTCGGCCGGTGATCGCCGCGGACGCGCCCGGCCACCCGGCCACGGGCTAGCATCGCGTCCGTGCCGCTGCCGCGGATCCTCTTCATCCTCTCGCTCCTCTGGGGCCTGGCCGCGTTCGTGGCGACCGTGGGCATCCGCGCCCCCATCCAGCCGACCGCCGGGGCCTACGCGCCGGCGGTTCGCGGCCTGCTCGCGCTGCTTGCCACCGGGCTCGTCGTCCTCTGGCCGCTGTCCAGGCTGCTCCTGGCGACGGGACGCTGGGACGCGCGGCGCGCCGCGCTCGATGCGCTGGTCCTGGTGGTCCTGCTGCAGGGCGCGTTCTGGCCGCTGCACCTCGTCACCGCATGGCCGCTCGCGCGGTCCGCGGCCATCGACGCCCTCCTTTCCGGATGGGCGGCGGCAGCCGGTGCGGCCATTGCGCTCGGGCTGCGCGGCCCGCATCCGCTGCGCTGGGCCTACGGATGCCTGGCGCTGGCGGCCGCGGGTCCGCTGCTCGATGCGCTGGCATTCCCCGCCCCGGCGGCCGAGCTGGCGGGTCCCTTCGCCGCCCTGGCCCGGATGGCGTCCCCCGACGCCCGCCGCGGGCTCGATTCGGACTGGGCGCTCGCCGCATGGCCGTGGATCCTTGCGGCCGGGGGATGGTTCCTCGCGGTCCGGCAGCAGCCTCCCCACGGTTGCCGGGCCGTGGCCGATCCGCTACCTTGATGTCGCGGCGGAATTCCCGCCGCACGCCGCTTTTCGGGCACTTCCGCCGGACGGACCCCTCGGAGACCGCATGGAGATCATCTCCCCAAGCGATCGCGCCAAGATGGAGCAGCAGCTCAAGGAGCTGTTCGCCCAGCGGCCCGTCATTTCCCAGCGGATCGCCGACGCCCGCGCCAACGGCGACCTGAAGGAGAACGCCGACTACCACGCCGCCCGCGAGGAGCAGGGCCTGGTCGAGGCGAAGATCCGCGAGCTCGAGCAGCGCCTGCGCACCGCGCAGGTGGCGGGCGACTCCGCCGTGCCGAAGGACATGGTGTTCCTGGGCGCGACCGTCCGCCTGAAGGACGTCGCCACCGGCAAGATGCAGAAGTACAAGCTCGTCGGCAACACGACCGACGACGACGGCGACTACATCGAGGTCACCTCCTCCAGTCCGCTGGGGGTGGCCCTCATGAAGGCGCGCGTCGGCGAGACGGTCCGCGCCGACCTGCCCAAGGGCGAGAAGCGCTTCGAGATCGTCGAGATCTGCGATTGACGCGGTCGCCCGGGAGCCCGCCCGGATGGACTGGCTGATCGAGCAATTCCTGCGCGACGTGGTGGGATGGGAGCGCGTGGCCAACGCGTTCGCGTGGGCGCTCGCCGCCGCCTTCGTGGTGAACGTGGCGCTCGCGGTGCGCATCGTCTGGAGCAAGGCGGCGCGCCCGCACGCGGCGCTCGCGTGGCTGGCGGCGCTCTTCGCCTTCCCGATCGTCGGGTGCCTCGTCTACCTGGTGATCGGCGAGAACCGGGTCGGCTCCATCCGGCGCCGGCGCCACCGCCGGATCATGCACGCGGTGGAGGCCGTGGGCGGCGGCTGGAAGGATCCGCGCGTCCTCGGCAACGACATGAGCACCGAGGACACGCAGATGGCGCACCTCGGCGAGACCTC
>JBILFU010000185.1:0-4480 GCA_044351405.1 Phycisphaerales bacterium | reverse complement strand
GGGTCGGGATGTGAGGACATGGGATCGCCTCCGTGCGGTATTGCCGCGGATTCCTTGCGCGCGGGCACGGTACGGCCGCCCGCGGGAACGCCGCGGGAATCAGCGGAATTTCGCCGGTTCCGTCCCCGTGCCGACGGTCACTCGCCGTCGATCATCGCGTGCATCTTCCGCACCTCGGCGTGGACGCGGTCGCGCAGCTCCTTCGGCTCCACCACGCGCGCGTGGCTGCCGATCCCAAGCACCCACCACAGCACCTCGTCCAGTCCGGCCACCCGCGCCGTGAAGCGCACCCAGCCGTCGGCCAGCACCTTGGTCTCCTGGCTCTCGTGCCAGGTGGTCTCCACCATGTTGCCGGCCACGGTGGGGGACAGGTCCACCACGATCCGCGTCGGCGGGCCGGACACGTTGATGGTCTCCCACGCGTTCCGCAGGTACGCGTCGATGTTCCAGCCGCGCGGCATGTCGAAGCCCAGGCTGGTCGCCTCCAGCCGCTTGATGCGCCCGAGCTTGTACTGGCGCATCTCGCCGCCGGAGCGCTTACGCGCCACCAGGTACCAGCTGCGCCGCGCGAAGAACACCCCGTACGGCTCGACCAGGATGGTCTCCACCTTCCGGGCCTTTCCGATCGCCCCACCGGCGTCCGTGCCGTCCGCGCCGGGGCCGGGCGATCCGGCAGAGGCGCGCACCGCGGGCGCGCCCTTCGCCTTGTACGGCGACTCGTATTCCATGCTGACCGCGCGGTTCTCGAGGATCGCGTCCAGGAGCACGCGGAACACCTCGGGCCGCTGCGGCTGCGCGGCGCGCAGCAGGCGCACCGCGAATCGACCGGACAGCAGGTCGAGCTTTCCGCGCACGTCCTTGCTCAGGCTGGACGCGATTCGGTGCACGCCGCTCTCCGCAGCCTGGGTGTCGGTGGCGAGCGGCGAGCCGAGCACCGCCTGGGTCAGGAGCACCGAGGCGACCGCCTCGCCCACCGACATCTCCTGGCGCAGGAAGTTTGACGCGTGCACCACGTACCCCTGCTTGCCGTCGCGCGGGCGCGGCATCGAGACGATCTCGATGCCGACCTCCTTCATGTGCGCGATCAGGTTGGAGACCGCGCGCGGCGTGACCTTGAACCGTGCCGCGAGCTCGGCGCGCGTCGGCTGCTCGTGCCCGGACGCGAGCTGGATCACCTCCTGGATGCGGCGGTGCATCTCCACGCTGTCGGCGCGGACCTGCTCTCCGGCGGTCTTTCGCTTCTTCGCTGCCACGGGCGGCTCCTATTCCTGGGGCGGGGTGGTTCCCGGGTCGGGGGCCGGCCCCTCCTTCTCCGGATCCTGCCTGGCGGCGTCCTCCGCGGCCTTGCGGCGGCGAGCCTCCTTTTCGCGCAGGATCTCGTCGACGGCCTCGGTGATCTGCCTCAGGTTGTCCTTCGCGCGCCGCTTGCGCGTGGCGCGGTCCGGTCCGCGCAGCGCCTTGCTCGCGCGTGCCGCCGACTCCGCCGCGCGCGCGATGCGCTCCGCGTTCTGCTTGATGCTCTCGGCGGGGTCCGCGTCGCGCAGCAGCACCGCGTCGAGCACGGGGATGTCGCGCACCGGCGCCTGCAGCGCCATCGCCAGGAGCCGCACCAGCAGCCCCGGCATGAGCACGCTGCCGAGCGCGTGCGCGTCGATGCGGAAGCAGATCTCGCCGCTGTCGACGTCGAGGTCGTAGTGCCCGCGGTCGGACAGGCGGTTGAGCCGCGCGACAAGCTCCGCCGCCGCCACGCGCCGGTGCGCCGGCGCCAGCGTCGCGATCTTGGTCTCCACGCGGATCGACACCCCGTCCGGACGCACCGTCACCAGCTGCGCGAAGGTCATCTCCTCCGCGCGCATCATCAACAGGAACTGCCGTTCGGTCGCACGCTCGAAGAACTGCAGGTTCGCGGCCTTGAGGTGCTCGCGCAGGTTGAGGAAGAGCTTGGTACGGTGGTTGGGGGTCATCAGGCTCCTTCAGTATGGCGTGTCGCGGCGCGCGGCACGGTGCCGCTGCCGCCGGTGGCGGAACGTGTCCCCGGACGCAGGTTGTCCGGCAGGATGTCGGCGGGGCACCCGGAACCGCACCGCCGGGGGCATGATGCCACCCGGCGATGAAGCACGGACTTCACCGCGGTCGGCAACTCTAGGCGCGCTTCGGGCGTTCGGGACCCCCTCCTATACTTTGGGGCTCCCCCATGACGTCCATGCAGACCTCCCAGAAGGCCGAAACCGCCGCGTCGCACCTCCCGGGTCCCCTGGACCCGCTCGACACCTTTGCGCGCCGGCACCTGGGCCCGACCCCGGCCGAGGAGAGGGAGATGCTCGCGTCGCTCGGCTGCCGGACCATGGCCGAGCTCATCGACGGCGCGATCCCGGGCGGCATCCGCCTGCGCCGCGAGCTGGACATCGCCGACCCGACCAACGGCCAGAAGTTCGCGACGCGCGGCGAGGCCGAGACGCTCGCGGCGCTGCAGCGCCTCGCCGACCAGAACCAGGTGTGGCGCAGCTACATCGGGATGGGCTACCACGACACGATCACGCCGCCCGTGATCCTGCGCAACATCCTGGAGAACCCGGGCTGGTACACGGCCTACACGCCCTACCAGGCGGAGATCTCGCAGGGCCGCCTCGAGGCGCTCCTCAACTGGCAGACGATGGTCTGCGAGCTCACCGCGATGGAGGTCGCGAACGCGTCGCTGCTCGACGAGGGCACCGCGGCCGCGGAGGCGATGAGCCTGTGCTTCGGCGCCTCGGGCCACCAGAAGAAGCGCTTCTTCGTGGCGGAGGACTGCCACCCGCAGACGATCGCGGTGGTCGAGACGCGCGCGTCGGGCCTGGGCATCGAGCTCGTGATCGGCAAGCCCGACGCGGCCGCGGTGAAGGACGGCACCTTCTGCGGCGCGCTGGTCTCCTACCCGTGCACCAGCGGCAAGGTCCATGATTTCAAGGCTTTCGGTGAGGCGGTCCACGCGGCCGGCGGGCTGTTCGTGGTGGCCGCGGACCTCCTCTCGCTGACGCTCCTGACGCCGCCCGGCCAGTGGGGCGCGGACGTCGTGCTCGGCAGCGCGCAGCGCTTCGGCGTGCCGATGGGCTTCGGCGGTCCGCACGCGGCGTTCTTCGCGACGAAGACCGAGCACGTGCGCAAGATGCCCGGCCGGCTGATCGGCGTCAGCCGCGACTCCGCGGGCAACCCCGCGCTGCGCATGGCGATCCAGACGCGCGAGCAGCACATCAAGCGCGAGCGCGCCACCAGCAACATCTGCACCGCGCAGGTGCTGCTCAGCGTGATCGCCGGCATGTACGGCACGTGGCACGGGCCCGAGGGCCTGAAGGCGATCGCGTCGCGCGTGCACCGCGCGGCGAACGCGCTGGCCGCGGGGCTCAGGGCGCTCGGCCACGACTGCGGCACGCACGCGTGGTTCGACACGCTGCGCGTGCGGCTCGGCGGCGGCGTCACGCAGCAGGCGGTGATGGCGGCCGCGGCTGCCCGCCGGATCAACCTGCGCGCCTTCGGCGACGGCTCGGTCGGCGTCTCGCTGGACGAGACCGTCTCGCCGGCCGACCTCCAGGACCTGCTCGAGGCGTTCGCGGCAGGAACGGGCAAGCAGGCGCCGAAGGTCGCGGAACTCTCGCGCACCGCGCCCGCGGCCAACCTGGGCGCCTTCGCCCGCACCGGCACCTTCATGCAGCAGCCGGTCTTCGCGCAGTTCCACTCGGAGCACGAGATGCTCCGCTACCTGTGGCGCCTGCAGGGCAAGGACCTGAGCCTTGTGCACAGCATGATCCCGCTCGGGTCGTGCACCATGAAGCTGAACGCGACCAGCGAGATGATCCCGGTCACCTGGCCGGGCTTCGGCAAGCTGCACCCGTTCGCGCCCGCGGAGCAGTGGAAGGGCTACGCGCAGCTCTTCTCGACGCTCGAGCAGTGGCTCTGCGAGGTGACCGGCTTCGCCGCCGTCAGCCTGCAGCCGAACGCCGGCTCGCAGGGCGAGTACGCGGGACTGATGGTGATCCGCGCGTACCACCACCACCGCGGCGAGAAGAACCGCACGGTGTGCCTCATCCCCGACAGCGCGCACGGCACGAATCCGGCGAGCGCGGTGATCGCGGGCATGCAGGTGGTGCCGGTGGACAGCGACGCCGAGGGCAACGTGGACCTCGCGGATCTCAAGAAGAAGGCCGAGCTGCACGCGGCGAACCTGGCGGCGTGCATGGTCACGTACCCGAGCACGCACGGGGTGTTCGAGGACCGCATCCGCGAGCTGTGCGACATCGTGCACGCGAGCGGCGGGCTCGTCTACATGGACGGCGCGAACATGAACGCGCAGGTCGGGCTCACTCGGCCGGGCGACATCGGCGCCGACGTCTGCCACCTGAACCTGCACAAGACCTTCTGCATCCCGCACGGCGGCGGCGGCCCGGGCATGGGCCCGATCGGCGTCGTGCAGCGGCTCGCGGACTTCCTGCCGGGCCATCCGGTG
>JBILFU010000183.1:0-4487 GCA_044351405.1 Phycisphaerales bacterium | reverse complement strand
CCGCATCCGCGAGCGCGGCCGCGAGTACGGCACCACCACCGGCCGCCCGCGCCGCTGCGGCTGGCTCGACCTGGTGGCCGTCCGCTACAGCGCGATGGTCTGCGGCGCCACCGGGATCGCGTGCACGCTCTTTGACGTGCTCTCGGGCATGGACGAGCTGCGGCTCTGCGTGCGCTACCGACTGCCCGACGGCACCGAGACCGACCGCTTCGTCCCCGACGCGCATCGCCTCGAGGGCGTGCAGCCCGTCTACGAGACGCTCCCCGGCTGGAGCGAGGAGATCCGCGACGCCGCAGACCGCGACGCGCTCCCCGCCGCGGCGCGCCGCTACCTGGCGCGCATCGAGGAGGTGGTGGGCGTACCGGTCGAGGTCGTGAGCCTCGGCCCCGAGCGCACGCAGACCCTCGTCGACGGGCGCCGCGCCGCGGCGCTCGCCACGGCGTGACCATGCTCGTCCCGCGTCACGTCGCGATCATCATGGACGGCAACGGCCGCTGGGCGGCGGCACGCGGCCTGCCGCGCATCGCCGGGCACCGCGAGGGCGCGCGCCGCATCCGGGGCGTCGTCGAGGAGTGCGTGCGATCGGGCGTCGAGGTGCTCACGCTCTACTCGTTCTCGAGCGAGAACTGGAAGCGTCCCGAGGAGGAGGTGGCAGGCCTGATGGACCTCGCCTGCCACCACCTGCGGCTCGAGCGCCAGATGATGCTCGCCAACGACGTCCGCTTCCGGCGCCTCGGTCGGCGTGAGGGCCTCCCCGCGCCGGTCCTCGCCGAGCTCGACCGCACCGAGGACGAGACCGCCGCGTGCCGGGGCATGACCCTCTGCATCGCCATGAACTACGGGTCGCGGCAGGAGATGGTCGACGCGATCCGGTCCCTCGCGCAGCGGGTGCGCCGGGGGGACCTCGACCCGGCCGCGCTCGACGAGGTCGCGGTGTCGGCGGCCCTGGATACCAGGGGGCTGCCCGATCCGGACCTCCTGGTCCGGACCGCGGGGGAGCGGAGGCTCTCCAACTTCCTCCTCTGGCAGCTGAGTTACGCGGAACTGCACGTGACGGAGGTGCTCTGGCCGGAGTTCGGCCCGGCCGAACTGCAGGCGGCGCTGCTGGACTTCCAGTCCCGGCGCAGGACCTACGGCGGCCTGCAGGGGGAAGCCCGCCGCGCCGATGCATGAACACGGGTGCGAGGGCCGAGAATGTTTCCAATCCGGGCGATTTGCCGGAGGAGCCGCCGGGGAAGTGACCGTATAGCCTTAGGAAGCCACCATGGCCGTGCCGCGACCCATCGCCCGATTCCTCGCAGCGGCCGCGGTGGCCGTGGCCGCGTTCCTGCCGTCGCTGCCGGCGTTCGGCCAGTGCACCGACGCCTGCACCCGTGCCGCGGGGGCGCTGTACCTGGGCGACCTGAACGCCAACGGCTTCGTCGACCAGGCCGACCTGCTGGTCTGGGAGGACTGCTTCCAGGGCGCCACGACGGTCTGCCCGCAGGCGGACTTCAACTTCGACGGGATCATCGACCAGATCGACAAGCGCTACCTCGAGGAGATCATCGCGCTCTCGGGCGGCGGCGGCGCGCCTGCCTTCCCGCGGGTGACGCTCTCGGAGATCCGCGTCCGCAAGGCGCCCGACCAGACCAACCCGGACATCCCGCAGTCGCGCTACGTGGAGATCCGGACGCCGGCGATCACGCGGCTCGTCGACGTCATCGTCCCCGGCGACCCGAACGTCACTGCGTTCGGGGAAGGCTGGTACTACATCAAGGCCTGCCGGTCGGCGCCCGGCTCGAGCGGCGACCTCGAGACGGTCGCGGGCACCATCGCGGTGGTCCAGGACCTCGAGGGCATGCCGATCATCCGTCCCGACTCGGCGGCCAGCCCGACGCTGCCCCTCGGCGTGCGCGGCCTCTCGTTGCTCGCGGACAGCTCCTTCGCTCCACCGCTCTCGGAGGCAGTCCCCGCGCCGGTCCGAAAGTACGTGGTGCCCGCCGAGGGGTCCCTCGAGGTTCCCGTCGGACAGGCGGCGGGCCGGCGCTTCCCTCCGGAGTTCGACACCAACGTCACCCACCTCCTCGTGTACCGGGACCCGAATCGCCCGACGCCGCGCAGGGTCCCGGCGGTGGGCCAGCGGATCAACGTCCGAGCGACCGCGGGCGGCGATGATTGCCGAATCGCGTTCGACATCGCCGGCGGCGAGCTGCCGCCCTGGGACGTCATCGTCGACGCCGTCACCCTGGTGCGCGGCAGCGACGAGCCCGTCTACGGCTGCATCCTCGCGACCGGCCCTGCCGCGCTCGGGCCGGTCGGCTCGGTGGCGGCGCCCTTCCAGCCGCCGCACATGTACCGGTGCCGCAACGCGGGAACGGTGACCCGCGGCCCCGATGCGGTCGTCTACATCCCGCAGGTTCCGCCGAGCGACACCCCCTTCCTGCGAAACCCGACCTGCTCGACCCCGGTGGCCAACTGCGGCGAACTGACGGGGAACGGCCAGCCCCGCAGCTGCTTC
Source organism: Phycisphaerales bacterium (assembly GCA_044351405.1). Lineage (GTDB taxonomy): Bacteria > Planctomycetota > Phycisphaerae > Phycisphaerales > SM1A02 > UBA966. Next base: position 1,987 of record JBILFU010000183.1, on the reverse strand, counting down.
GAGGTCCAGGCGACGCCCTTCTGCTCGGATCCGGACTGCTGCATCGCCGTCTGCGAGGTCACTCCCACCTGCTGCACCGAGGACTGGGACGCCGCCTGCGTGGCCACCGCGGAACAGAAGTGCCTCCGCTGCGGCGAGACCGAGACCGACTGCTTCGCCGTCCATCCGACGCCTTCCTGCGGGAACGCGGCCTGCTGCACCGCGGTCTGCGACGTGATCCCGCTCTGCTGCGACTTCGCCGCCGGAAGCTGGGACGAGGCCTGCGTCGAGAAGGCCAAGGAGCTCTGCCTGGGCTGCGGCGGGAGCGGGGCCGGCTCGTGCACGGAGGCGCACCCGCTCCCGTACTGCGACGACCCGTCCTGCTGCCAGCGGGTGTGCGACGTGCTGCCGACGTGCTGCACGGCGAGCTGGGACGCTGCCTGCGCGAGCGCGGCGATCGCGCTGTGCCCGGGATGCGGTCGCCCCGGCACCGGCTCCTGCTGCGTGATCCACGCCGGGCCGTTCTGCGAGAACGCGGCCTGCTGCGCGCGCGTCTGCGACCTCGACCCGTTCTGCTGCCAGCAGAACTGGGACTACTTCTGCACGCGCGAGGCGGCGCTTCAGGCGGAGTGCGCGGACCTCGGCTGCACGTGCGGCGAGCCCCCGATTCCCGATCCGCCCGGCGGCTTCAGCTGCCTGGTCGCCCATCCGCTCGCGGGATGCGAGGACTCGCTCTGCTGCCAGAGCGTCTGCATCCACGATCCGTACTGCTGCTTCATCTCGTGGGACCAGGCGTGCGTGACGCTGGCGACCGACGAATGCGCCACGGATCCCCGCTGCATCGATCCGCTCACCCTGCTGCCGGTCTCGGGCAGCTGCTTCGTCGCGCGGCCGCTCTCCCCGGGCTGCAGCCAGCCCGGCTGCTGCAGCCTGGTCTGCGCGGACCCGGACTACGACTACTGCTGCGGGACCGACATCGGCTGGGACGAGGCATGCGCGCTCCGGGCCGCGCAGGTCTGCGACAACTGCGGCGACCCGCTCGCGGGCAGCTGCTTCCAGACGCACGTTGGTCCCTACTGCGCCAACGAGACCTGCTGCCGGCAGGTGTGCGCGGTGGACCCCTTCTGCTGCGAAGGCACGTGGGACAGCCTGTGCGTGCTCACCGCCGAGGTCGTCTGCGCCGGGCCGATCGGCTCCTGCGACGAGTCGGTGCGCAGCTGCTTCATCCCCAACTACCTGCCGGGCTGCCGCGGGGGGACCTTCTCCGCGGACCCCGCGCTGCGCTGCTGCGAGGGCATCTGCGCCTCCATCGACCCGTTCTGCTGCGATGCCCGCTGGGATGCCGTCTGCGCCCGGGAGGCGAGCGCACTCTGCCAGGCCTCGGACCGGCCGGACGTCCCCGTCGGGCCGGGCAGCTGCCTCGAGAGCCACGCGACGCCCGCCTGCTCCAACGAGGAGTGCTCGCGGGCGGTGTGCTCGGTCGACCCGCAGTGCTGCGCGACGGGCGGCGCCTGGGACGCCACCTGCGTCCTGGCGGCGATGGCCGTGTGCCCGGTCGCCGGCGGATGCCCCGCCGAGGGCGACTGCTTCTCCGCGCATCCCTCGACCGCCGGCTGCCGCGACTCGTCCTGCTGCAACGGCACCTGCTCCGTCGACCCGGCCTGCTGCTCGGCGTCGTGGGACGCGACGTGCGTCTCCATCGCCCGGGCCGTGTGCCAGGTGCCGCCCGACAGCGGCTGGTCCTGCCCCTGCGCGGGGAGCTGCTTCGAGGACCACGAGAACCCCGGCTGCGACGACGGCTCGTGCTGCGCCGTGGTGTGCAACGTCAGCCCCGTCTGCTGCGACCAGGCGTGGGACGCGGACTGCGTGTCCTTCGCGCGTACCTTCTGCTGCGGCACGCCGGGCTGCGACTCGGGCTGCAACAAGGGCTGCCTGTCGGTCCACCAGGAGCCCTACTGCGACGACGCGTTCTGCTGCGACGCCGTCTGCCGGGCGGACCCGCTCTGCT
>JBILFU010000028.1:0-13018 GCA_044351405.1 Phycisphaerales bacterium | reverse complement strand
GACTTGTCGAGGAAGACCATGTAGACGTCGGCCTCGTTGTCGACGCGCGCGCTGGCGAAGGCGAGCACCTTGCCGTCGGAACTCCAGCGCGGGTTGGCGTCCGGGTCGGGATGCCGCGACACGTTCACCGGCGCGGCGCTGCCGTCCGAGGGCACGATCCAGATGTCGCTGTTGAAGTCGTCGTCGTCCTGCCGGAACGCGATCATGCGTCCGTCCGGGCTCCAGCGCCAGGAGATCTCGGTGTCGAACCCGTCGCGCAGCGCCTTCTCCTCGCCGGAAGCGACGTCGCGCACCACCAGCGCGCGGTGGCCGCGCCGGTACGCGACCTTGGTGCCGTCGGGCGACGGGCTCGGCGCGCGCTCGCTCACCGCCGCATCGGCGATGAAGGGCTTCACCTCGACCTTCACGGCATCGGCCCAGCGGGCGCCCTCGTCCTTCTTCTCTTCCTTCTTCGAATCCTTCTCCTCCTTCCTGTCCGCAGGCGCGGCCTCGGCGGGCTTGGCCTCGGCAGGCGCGGCGCCCGCGGGCACGTCGCCGGACGCGGGCTCGGCGGGCTGCGGCTCCTCCTTCTTGGGCTCGGTCTTCTCCTTGAAGGCGGCGCGGATCTCGCCGCGCGTCTGCAGCACGGCGGCCTCGTAGATGGAGTCGCCGCCGTCCATGTCGCTCGAGAAGAGGAGCTTGGTGCCGTCCGGCATCCACGCGATGTCGCGCTCGCGCGACGGCGAGCGCGTGACGCGCACGAAGGGCGACCGCTCGTCGACGCCCTTCACGTACACGTCGCCGTAGCAGACGAGCGCCATCGTCTTGCCGTCCGGCGAGAGCTGCGCCTCGCTCACGTCGCGGCCGACGTTGCGCGGGCGGAGACGGTCGGACTCGTCCTCGGTGCCCTGCACCTGGACGCGCACCGGCTGCGCGCCGGGCGCGGCCAGGTCGAGGCGCCACAGCCCGTCCCACTGCGTGAAGAGCGCGGTGCGGCCGTCGGCGGAGACGGCCAGCTCGCGGATGTCGTCGTCGAACGAGGTCAGCTGCGTGCCGCCCTCCCCGGGTGCCGCGGCCATCGGCTTGCGCCACAGGTTGACGCTGCGGCCGTTCCCGCGGTCGGTCAGGTAGACGATGTCGGGACCGGCGGGAAAGGCCCAGCCGTCGTTGCCCTTCCAGTCGGTGTGGCGGGTGAACCGGCCCGAGGCGCGGTCCAGGCTCCAGACGTCGCGCTGGTCGGGGCCCTGGTAGGCGCGACGGAGCCACGCGCTGCTGCCGCGCTCCATGAGGAGCGTCTTGCCGTCGGCGGTCACGACGGGATGCGCCGCGAACGCATCGCACGCGCGCTCGACGGGACCGCCCGCGAGCGCCACCTGGAACGGGCGCGGGGCGCGGTAGAGGTCGTTCTCGCGCGAGGACTCGAACAGCGCGACCGCGCGGCCCGACGCATCCGTGCCGCACGCGGAGAGCGTCGCTGCCTCGCCCCAGGTGAGCTGGCGGACCTCGCTTCCGTCGCTGCGCATTGCGAAGAGGTTGCGCCCGCCGTCGCGGTCGCTCTCGAAGACGATGGTGGCGCCGTCGGCGCTGAACGCCGCGCGGCCCTCGTTGGAGGGCATCGCCGTCAGGCGGACCGCGCCGCCGCCGGAGACCGGGCACTTCCAGAGGTCGCCGCGCCAGCTGAAGACCGCCACCGTGCCGTCCGGGCTGATGGCCGGGTAGCGGGGCAGGTCCACGACGCCCGCAAGCGCTGCGGGGGCGCCGCCCACGATGGCGGCGAAGGCGACGGCGGACAGGGCGACATTCGGGGCGGTCTGCACGGGGGCTCCTGGCGGCTGGGCCGCGGAAAGGCCCATAGTTCACGGCCAAGCGGCCATTTACGCAACCCGGCCGGGCGGACCGGAACAGACGGAATTCCCGGACCGGGAACTTGCGTCGGGCCCCGATGAATCGGACGGTCCTCACGTCATGCGCTGCGCCCTGCCCGGCGCCTCGGACGGGACAGACGTTCGTCCCGGAGGCGGCGGGCCTGCGCAGCGGCGAACCGGACGGACGTCCCGCGCGTATCCGATCGCGTGTGGCTTCCGCCGTCCGCGGAAGGAAGGAAACGCATGAGCGACCAGCTTCCCAAGCCACTTGCCTCGATCAGCGCGCTGCGCGCACATCTCAAGCTCCTCGAGCGCGGCGTGAACGATGCCCGCACGCGCCGCGTCGGGCCGGAGCCGCAACCGGCGCTCGTGCCGGTCCAGCCGTCGCGTCCCGCGGCCCCCGCGCCGCGGCCGACGCTGAGCTTCCAGTTCCCGCCGCGCCAGCCATCGGACAAGCCCAAGGCCCGCCCGAAGAGCGGCACCGACTTCGGGTCGTTCTTCGGCAACATCGACAAGCGCGCGGCGAGCTGACCGGCACCGCCGCCCGGGGGCTGCGCCCCGGTCGACGCCCGTTCCGTCAGGGCGGTGCGCACGCGTACCATTCCGCGGATGCGCCCTGAATCGCTGCAGTTCCTGCGGAAGCTCCTCGACACGCCCAGCCCCTCGGGCTACGAGCGCGACGGCCAGCGCGTCTGGCTCGACTACGTCCGCGCCAACGGGGCCACGCGCACCTGGAACGACGCCTACGGAAACTGCTTCGCGGAGCTGGCGCCCACGGCGGCGCCGGCCGGGGGCGCGCGGCCGTTCACGGTGGCCGTGTGCGGCCATGCGGACGAGATCGGCCTGATGGTGAACCACGTCGACTCGAACGGCTTCGTCTACTGCCGGCAGATCGGCGGGATCGACCCGGGATCGATCGTCGGCAAGCGGCTGCAGTTCCGCTCGAGCGTGCCGGGAGTGACGGAGCCCGTGATCGGCCTGATCGGGGCCACCGCGATCCACCTGCAGGACCGCACCGGCGAGCCGAAGGTTCGGAAGCTGCACGAGCTGTTCGTGGACATCGGCGCCAAGGACGAGGCCGCGGCGCGGGCGCGACTCAACATCGGCGATCCCGGCACGTTCCTGGACGCGAGCATGATGCTGTCCGACGAGGTGATCGTCGCGCGAGCGCTCGACAACCGTATCGGCACGTGGGTGGCGGCGGAGGCGCTGCGCCTGTGCGCGGCGCAGGCCGCCCGCAAGGTGCGCGTGGTGGCCGTCAGCACCGTGCAGGAGGAAGTCGGCCTGCACGGCGCGCAGATGGTCGCCGAGAGCCTGCGCCCGGACGTGGCGCTCGTGACCGACGTGGGCCACGCGACGGACAGCCCCGGCATCACCCATGCGCAGCACGGCCAGTTCAAGATGGGGATGGGGCCCAAGATCGCCGTCGGCGGCGCGATGCAGCCCGAGGTGGTCGCGCGGCTCCTTGCGACGGCGGAGCGGCTGTCCGTCCCGCTCCAGCGCGGCGCGACGCCCGGCTCGAGCGGCACGGACACGGACGCGATCTTCCTGGCGGCGGGCGGCATCCCCTGCGGCCTCGTGAGCTTCCCGATCCGCTACATGCACACCACCGTCGAGATGGGCCACCTGCGGGACCTCGAGCAGATCGCGACGGTGTTCGCCGGATTCTGCGAAGGCCTGACCGGGAGCGAGCGGTTCGCGCCGGCGCTGTGACCGGCGAGGGCGGCGGGTCGCCGGCGGGCCGGGAGACCCTCCCTGATATCCTGCGTGAGTCGCCGTGCGGCCCCGCATGATCCAGTTCCTCTCCATCGCCTTCCGGAACATGAAGACGGTGGGGACGATCTGCCCGAGCTCGCCGGCGCTCTCCCGCGAGCTGGCGGCGGCGGCCATCGAGGCCGAACACCCGAAGCGGGTCCTGGAGGTCGGGCCGGGCACGGGACCGGTGACCAGGGAGATCCTGCGCTGCCTGCGCCCGGGCGACGCGTTCGACATCGTGGAGCTGAGCAGCGACTTCTGCAGGGACCTCGAGGACAAGGTGCTCGTGCCGTGGCGGGCGCGCAACGGCGGCGCCCGGGTGCGCCTGCACAACGTGTCCATCCAGGACGTGGAGCTCGAGGCCGCGTCCTACGACTGCGTCGTCTGCGGGCTGCCCTTCAACAACTTCGAGCACGAGCTGGTCGGCGCGATCATGCACCGGATGCTCGACCTGCTGAGGCCGGGCGGCGAGCTCTCGTACTTCTGCTACCTCGGGGCGAAGGCGATGAAGGGCTCCGTCTCCGACGAGCGCGGCCGGGACAACCTGCGCGCCATCAAGCGCCTGGAGGACGAGCTGCACCTGACCCACGCCGGCACGCGCAAGGTGGTGCTCGCCAACCTCCCGCCCGCGGAGGTGCGGCGGCTGCGCAAGCCGTGACCGCCGCCCGCGCGTGAAGGAAGTCCAGGACCATTTCTTCCGGCTGGCCAAGGAGGAGGGCTACCGCGCGCGCAGCGCGTACAAGCTCACCGAGATCGACGACCGCTTCAGGCTGATGCGGGCGGGCTCGCGCGTGCTCGACCTGGGCGCGTGCCCGGGAAGCTGGACGCAGGTGGCGGCGCGGCGCGTCGGCGACCGCGGGCTGGTGGTCGGGATCGACCTCAAGCCGATCGACCGGCGGGGCCTTCCCGGCAACGCCGTCACGATGCAGGGGGACATCAACGAGCTCACCCGCGAGTCGCTTCCGGAGCGCATGGAAGGGCGGCTTTTCGACGCGGTGATCAGCGACATCGGGCCGGACACGAGCGGCGTGCCGATGGCGGACAGCGCCAGGAGCGTGCAGCTCTGCCACGCGATCCTCGATCGGCTGCCGTTCCTGCTGCGCACCGGCGGGCACGCGGCCATGAAGGTGTACGAGGGCGCGGACTACCCGGCGCTCCTGGCGCGCGCGAAGGGCATGTTCGACGAGGCGCGCGGCTTCAAGCCGAAGGCAAGCCGCGCGGAGAGCGTGGAGATGTTCGTCGTGTGCCGCGGCTACCGCGGACCGCGCGAGGAGGCCGCGCCGGAACGGGACCCGTCGCTGCCCGCCCGGGCGCCGAGCAAGGGGTGGGGCGCGCGGGCATCGGACGCGGGCTGACGCCGACTCACCCGAGCGCGGACAGCCGCTTCCCGGCCTCGACGACGTTCTCGCGCGAGTTGAACGCGCTGATCCGGAAGAAGCCCTCGCCCATGCGGCCGAAGCCCGCGCCCGGGGTCACCACCAGCTGCGCCTCGCGGAGCAGCCGGTCGAACGTCTCCCAGCTTCCCAGGCCGCCCGGGCACGCAACCCACACGTACGGCGCGTGCTCGCCGCCCCAGACGCGCAGGCCCTGCGCCGCGCACGCCCGGCGCAGGATCGCCGCGTTCCCCATGTAGAAGTCGACCAGCGCGCGCATCTGCGCCTGCCCTTCCGGCGAGCAGAGCGCCTCCATGGCACGCTGCACGGGCCAGCTGACGCCGTTCGAGCAGGTGGCCCACCGCCGCGACCAGAGCGCGTGCAGCGACACGCGCGCACCCGCGCGGCTCCGCCCCTCGAGCGCCTTCGGCACCACCGTGTAGCCGGCGCGCACGCCGGTGAGGCCGCCGTTCTTCGAGAAGCTGCGGAACTCCATGGCGCACCGCTCCGCGCCCGGGATCTCGAAGATCGACCGCGGCACGGCGGGGTCGCGCACGTACGCCTCGTACGCCGCGTCGAAGCAGAGCAGCGCGTCGTGCCGCAGCGCCCAGTCCACCCAGCGCGAGAGCTGCGCGCGCGAGGCCACCGAGCCCGTCGGGTTGTTCGGAAAGCAGAGGAACGCCACGTCGACCGGATCGTCGGGCGGCTCCGGCACGAATCCGTTCTCCGGCGTCCCCGGCAGGTACCTGATCCCCTCGTACCCGCCGCCCTCGAGCGCCGGGCCGGTGTTGCCCGCCATCACGTTGTTGTCGACGTACACGGGATACACCGGGTCGCACACCGCGATGCGGTTCCCGCCCTGCCCCGGCGGGCCGGAGGCCAGGATCTCGACGAATGCGCTCGCGTCGGGCTTGCTGCCGTCGGAGAGGAATATCTCGTCCGCGCCGATCGAGATGCCGCGCCCCGCGAAGTCGACGCGCGCGATCGCCTCGCGCACGCCGGCGTAGCCCGTGGCGGGCCCGTAGCCGCGGAACGTCTCGCGCCGCGCCAGGTCCTCGACGCCGGCGCGCATCGCGTCGATCGCCGCCTGCGGGAGCGGCTCGGTGACGTCGCCGACGCCGCAGCGGACGATGCGCCCCGCGAGCGCCGGGTTCGCCTCGGCGAACGCGGCGACGCGGCGGGAGATCTCGGGGAAGAAGTAGCCGGCGGCCAGCTTCAGGTAGTGGTCGTTGACGAGTGCCATGGTGGTCGGGTGGCGCCGGGGCGCCTGCGCCGTCGGCCGCGCTCAGGGGGACGCGAACATCGACCCGTAGTCCATCGGGTCCTTGACGATGCTGATGCGCACGGGCGCGTCGGCGTTCCGGATGACGATCCGGTTCGTGCACGTGCCCAGCGTGGCGTGCAGCGTGTCGTGGTCGTTGCGGCGGTCGAGGATCCGCCAGTCGCCGGCCTCGACGCGCGCCTTGACGTCGCCGTTGACGCACTCCACGTCGAAGGTGCCGCACGTGCCGGTGAAGGCCCGCAGGACCACCTGGCCGCCGCGCGTCACCAGCGTCACGTCCTCCGAGATCGCCCAGGGCGTGAACATGCGGATCTCGCCGTCGACGGTCTCCACGGAGCACGCGCCGCGGTTCTCGAAGACGAACACCTTGCCGTCGCGCGTGCGGATGCGCGCGCGACGAAGCTCGGGCAGCTCGATGTCGATCTCCGTGCGGTGGAGCCACGGCTCGTCGTGCGCCGTGGCGCACCGCATGACCAGCGACGGCACGTCGCCGCCGCGGCGGATCTCCGCGCGCACCTCGACGTCGGACAGCGAGTCCTGCGCCTCCGCCTTGCGGTCGCTTCCGTGGCGGGCGACCACGCGGACCCGCATCCGCGCCTCGCCGCCCGTGTCGCGGCCGCCGCGGACGACGACGTCGCCGGCGAAGGTCTCGAGGTCGAGGTCGACCGAACCGTCGACGGGCAGGACATAGTTCCGCTCCTCGGCGACCGCGCCGTCGAGCGCCGCCGAGACCGCGTCGGCGGCACGGTCCGAGCCGCGCTCCACGGAGCTGTGGCCGGCGCAGCCGGCGCATGCGGCCAGCAGGAGCGCGGCGGCCCTGCGCGCCACGCTGGGAAGACGGCATTCGGGTGCCTGCATCACGGCGATTCTACGATGTGTCCATGGAACGGAACGCCTCGCTCCGCGTGACGGCCGGGGTCGCGACGACGCTGCTCGCCCTGCAGCCGACGTTCGCGCAGTCGACCGAGCCGCCGGCGGGCGGCGCGCCCGCTGCCGAGCCGGCCGCCGCGCCGCGCGACCGCATCCGAGTCTCGCTGCCCGCCTCCGCCGCCGGGCTCCTCGACGGCGGACCGCGCGAGGGCAGGATGCTCCTCTTTCTGGCGGGGCCCTCCGCCCCGCGCGCGGAGGATCCGTGCGACGCCCCGTTCCTCGACGCCCCGCAGCCCGTGTACGGCACGGACGTCGCGGAACTGCGTCCCGGCGAGCCGGTGACGATCGACGCGGACGCCGCGGCGTTCCCGGGCCCGCTCGACGGCCTCGACGGCACCTACCGGCTGCAGGCGGTCTTCCGCCGCAACCGCGACGAGCGCGGGCACCTCGGCCCGGGAAACCTGGTGAGCGCGGTCCGCGAGGTCCGGTTCGACCGCGGCGCCCCGGAGTCGGTGGACGTCGACCTGGTGCGCCGCATCGAGGCGCCGGCGCTTCCGTCGGCCCCGAACCTCCGCTGGTTCGAGATGCGGAGCGAGCTCCTGTCCCGCGCGGCCGGCCGCGACGTCGTGATGCGCGCCGGGCTCGCGCTGCCGCCCGGCTGGGCCGACCCGAACAACCGGCGCCGCTTCTTCCCGGCGGTCTACGTCGTGCCGTGGTTCGGCGCGCGGTGGACGGATGCGGCGCGCATCGCGCGGCTGCTGGCGGCGCCCGACACCTCGGCCCTCATGGCGCCCGCGGTGCACGTGGTGCTCGACCCGGAGGCGCCGCTCGGCCACCACGGGTTCGTCGACAGCCCCGCGAACGGGCCGCGGGGAACGGCGCTCGTGCAGGAGCTGATCCCGGCGCTCGAGCGCGAGTTCCGCCTGGTGGCGCGGCCCGAGGCCCGCATCGTCACCGGCCACTCGAGCGGCGGGTGGAGCGCGCTCTGGCTCCAGCTCGCGCACCCGGACGCCTTCGGTGCCTGCTTCGCGAGCTCGCCGGACCCCGTCGACTTCTCCCGCTTCCAGGCGTGCGACCTGTACCGGGACGCCAGCCTCTTCACCGACGACGAGGGCCGCGAGCGCCCGATGTTCCGCACCACGGTCGCGGCGGGCTTCGACAAGGTGGGCTGCACGGTGCGCGACGCCGTGGCGACGGAGCGCGTCATCGGCCCCGGATTCGACAGCGGCGGGCAGTGGGACACCTGGGCGGCCATGTGGAGCCCCGTCGATCCGTCCACGCGCCGGCCGCGCCCGCCCTGCGACGCGGCGACGGGCACGATCGACCGCGCCGTGGTCGACGGATCGTGGTCGCGGTTCGACGTCGCGGGTCTGGTGCGGCGCGACCCGGCGCGCCACGTCCCCGTGCTGCGCGAGCGCGTCCGGCTGCTGTGCGGCGCGCAGGACAACTTCCTGCTCGACCGCGGCGTGGAAGGGCTGCGCGACGCGGCTGCCGCGGGCGCCGAGGAACTGATGTCGCGCGGCCAGATGCTCGCCGACGGCCCCGGCTACGTGGAGATCGTCCCGGGCCTCGACCACCGCTCGATGTACCCGGCCGCCGCCCTGCGCTGGCACGGCGAGATGCGGGAGCACCTGCGGCGCAACGGGCTTGACTGACGGCCGGCGCATGCCTGACGGCGGGCGATGGCATACTGCGCGCATGCGGAGCCGAACCCGATCGATCGCCGCGGCCCTCGCGATCCTCCTTTGGCCCGCAGCCGCGACCGCGGTCGCGCAGCTCGCGCTCCCGATCGGTTCCGCCGGGACGGCAAGCCCGGTGCTGCCGAGCAAGGACTGGGAGGCCTCCGCGGCCGCCATCGGCCTGGACGCGGCCCAGCGGCAGGTGGCGGACCGGGCCTTCGACGATGCCCAGGAACGCATGTTCGAGGTGCGCCGCAAGGCGCAGGACGCGCTGTCCCGCGTCGACCCGGGCGCGACCGACGAGCGCTCGCTCGCCGCGGCGGAGGATGCCAGGCGCGCGCAGTCGGAGGGGATCCTCGGCGAGGTCGACGGGCTGTACCGCTCGCTCGAGCCGCTGGTACGCCCGGAACAGGCTGCGGCCGTGGACCGCGAGCGACTGGCCGCGCGTCGCCGCGCCACGCGCGCGCTCCTCGGCGGCGCGGCCTCCGCGGGCGCGGTGCAGTGGGACATCGAGCGGGTGCTGGAGCGCGGCGGGCTCGGAGCCGAGCAGCGCGACGCGGCGCTCGCCGCGCTGGCCGGCTACCGCGAGCGCATCGGCTCGCGCATGCAGCGCCTCCTGGAGGAGGAGCTCGCGCGGCCGCGCCGGGCGGCGCGCGCAGGACGCACCGGCAAGCCCGGGGCCGGCGCACCGGACGACGACCTCGCGGAGGCATTCCGCCGGCTGGCCGAGTCGCGGGCGGCCGCGCGGGACGCCGCCACCGACCTTGCCGACGCGCACCGCGACGCGCTGGCGGCCATCCAGCCGCTGCTGCCTGCCGACGCACTTCGCAAGGTCCAAGACACGGCGCTGGCGCGCATCTGGCCCCGCACGGGCCTGGATCCGGACTCGCCGGCCAAGGTGCTCGAGCAGCTCCTCGGCGGCCGAGCCGCGCCCGAGCAGCGGGAGGCGCTCGAGGCCGTCCGAAGCGCGTGGCGCGCCCGCTGGTGGTCCGCGAGCCTGCGCATGGCCGAGGCCGAGGGCGAGATGGGCACCGGGCTCGCCGCGCTCCTGGGCGAGGCCGCGCAGGACGATCGCGCCGCGAGCGCCAAGGCCGCCTTCGTGCAGGCGCGGTCCGATCGGCGCGACGCGGACCGCGATGCATGGAGGGCGCTCGCGGCGGCCGACCCGCAGCGGCGCGAGTTCCACGAGGCGCGGGCGAGCCGCGAGCGCGGGGACTCCGGATGGTCCATGCCGGAGCTGCCGGACGCCGGCGGGAACGGCGCTCCGGCCATGACGAACATCGGCGCGACCGTCAGCGCGACCGTCGGCACGACGGACGGGACCACCGCGGCGCAGGACGTCGCCATCGAGGCGGCGTCCGTCGTCGGCACGGTGATGCTCGTGCAGCAACAGGTCGGCGACGACGGGGGCGAGGCGCCCGCCGAGCCGGACGTCATGGTCCTCGATGCGGGCACCATGGAGACGGAGGGCGGGTTCGGCATGGTGATGGTGGCCGGCGACGGCGAACCGATCGTCTTCGGCGACCGCTTCGGCGACGGCATGGGGTCGGACGCCGCGTTCGCCGGCATCGCCTTCGAGCCGGACGATGTCGACGAGGCGGGCGCCAAGGGCGGGCTTCCCGGCCGAATGCCCGCGGAACGGGCGCGCGCGGTGGCACGCGCGCTGGGCGCCGAGCCCGATTCCCCCGCCGTCCGTGCGCTGCTCGACGACTACGACGCCGCGGTGGAGGCGGTGCGCGCCGCCGTTCCCGGCATCCGGGGCGCGAGGCCCGGAGGCACGGAGCGCTTTCCGGCGGCCGACGCCGCCGGCGTCGCCGCGATCCTCTCCCGGGCGATGCCGGCCCTCGCGGCCGCGGACGACGCGCTCATCGCGGGCCTGGGCGCGGTGGGCGGGGCCGACGAGGCCTCGGTCGGTGCGGTGCGCGCCGAGCGCGCGGCCGAGCGGCTGTGGAGCGCGCGGCACGGGATCACGCCGTACGGCGAGATCGGCCCGACCCTCGCGGGCGGCGTGTTCCTGGGCGGCTGCGTGGCGGTGCCCGGAATCCCGGATGCGGACCGCGCGGGCGCCCGCGCCGCGTGGGCCGCCTGGGCACCCTCGATACGCGCCGCCGCCGAGCGCGCCTTCGCCGCCGACCGCGAGACCGCGCCGGAGATGATCCAGCAGTACGCGGCGATGCGGGAGCGGTTCGCCGAGGCCGGCGCGGGGAACGCGAGCGCCATCTCCGCCGACGTGGGCGCGGACGCGTTCAGGCGCCAGGGCGAGCTGGTCGCGCGCATGGCGGCGGCATCCGCGGACCTCACGCGCGCGGCGGTCGCCGGCCGGCGCGCGATCCTCGAGGTCCTCGGCCCCGAGGGCAAGGCCGCGTTCGACGCTGCGTGGCTGCGCGCGGCGGCACCCAAGGTCTACGCCGACCGCAAGGACGCCATGGCGGCGCTCGACGCGGCCTACGGCATCGCCGGGCTCTCCGACGCCCAGCGCACGCAGGTCAACGCGCTGCGCGGCGAGCACTCCGCGCGCCACGGCGCGCTCTGCGACCGGCTGGCGACGCTGTTCGTGGAGTCCCGAGGCGGGTCCGGCATGCCCGGGGATTCCGCTCCCCGGCGCGACGCCGAGCAGCGCACCGCGGACCTTCGATTCGAGCGCGCCGAGCTCAACGCCCGGACGCTGCGCCGGCTGCGCGCGGCGCTCACGCCGGAGCAGGCCGCCGCGATACCGGCCCTCAGCCCCGCGCCCACTCCGCCGGAACCGGTCCGTGCGTCGCCATGATGCGGCTGTGGATCCCGCCGCGGCCCTTCCATTCCGTGACGAGCTGCATCCACGCCGGCCTCATGGCCGCGGCCAGGTCGTCGCGCATTCGGTTGGTGACCGCCTCGTAGAAGATGCCCTCGTTGCGGAAGCTCTGGTGGTACAGCTTGAGGCTTTTGAGCTCCACGCACTGCTTGGACGGCTGGTAGCGCAGGATGATGCGCGCGAAGTCGGGGTGGCCCGTCTTGGGGCAGACCGACGTGAACTCCTCGTTCACGTGCTCGATGACGAACGGCGTGTCGGTGGGCACGGGGAAGCACTCGAGCAGGGCTGCGTTCGGCATGGGGTGAAGCCTAGGCGCGGCGCGGCCGTTCAGGGGGCGTAGGTGCGCAGCAGCCGCTCCACCTGCCGCTGCCCGGGATCGATCTCCAGGCTCCGCTCGAACGCCCGGCGGGCCTCCTCGCGGGCCGCGCCGTCGAGCCGGTCTCCCAGGAGCCATGCGTTGAGCGCGCAGACGCCGACGCCGTTCCACGCCTTGGCGCTCCGCGGGTCGAGTTCCGCGGCACGGCGATACGCCTCGATGGCGCGCTCGTAGTCGCCGGCACGGAACGAGAGCCACGCGCAGCGCTCGCTCGCCGAGGAGGAGGGCCAGCGCCGCTCGAACTCGCCGGCCGCGCTCGCTGCCTCGGAATAGCGCGCCTCCGCGGCGTACGAGGCGATCAGCCCGTCCATCGTCGCCTGGCCGACCTCGCCCAGCGCGACGGCCTCCTCGAAGGCTGCGCCGGCCTCCGACGACCGGCCGTCGGCCAGGTACGCGGCGCCGAGCCGCGTCCACGCCTCCGAGTCGGCCGCGGGGTCGGCCGCCAGCCGCTCCAGGAAGGGGATGGCCGCGGCCCGGTTGCCCGACGCCTCGAGCGCGTCGGCAAGCCCCTTCATGGCACGCGAATCGGCGGGCGCCGCCGCGAGCGCGGCGCGGTACTCGCGGACCGCGTCGTCGCTCCGACCGGCGGCCGCGTGCGTGCGGGCGAGCCCGATCCTGGCATCCACGTTGCGAGGGTCGGCGGCAAGCGCCGCCTCGTAGGAACGCTGGGCCGCACGGAGGTCGCCGTGCTCGAGGGTCAGCCCGCCCACCTCCACCTGCGCCACGGCCAGGCGCGGATTCTCCGCAAGGAGCGCACGGAACTCGCCGAGCGCCTCCTGGTACTCGCCGCGTCGGGCGACGTCCTGCGCGCGCTGCAGGCGCGCGGCCTCCTCCGGCGTCGGCGCCACCGCCGTACCCGCGCGGTCCGCCATCGCCTCGGACGTCGGCTTCGCCCAGGGCCGGCATCCGCCGAGCGCCGTCACCGCCACGCACGCCGAGAGCGCCAGCGCCAGCGCCCGCAGCCACGCCGCGTTCGCGCGGTCCGGGTCGCGGCCGCGCAGGCGTCCCTCCTTCGGGGTCTCCATGATGGCCGGCACCCTCGCGAACG
>JBILFU010000182.1:0-4515 GCA_044351405.1 Phycisphaerales bacterium | reverse complement strand
TGCAGGAGGCGAGCCGCGGGAACGCGCCGTACCTCAACGAGGGCCGGCGCATCGCCGAGAGCACGATGACGGCCATCATGGGCCGGATGTCGGCGTACACCGGCCGCGACCTCGACTGGGATGCCGCGCTCAACGATCCGATGGACCTGGTACCCAAGGACCCGAAGCCGGGCCCCGGCGTCAGGGAGACGGTGGCGATGCCGGGGCAGGCGGTGCCGGCGGCCGCGAAGGCGTGAACGCGGCGATGCCGTCCGGCCAGCGCCAGTCGGCCGAGTAGCCGGGCCCGAGCCGCGCGAGGAGCGCCCGCCCGCGCTCCGGTCCCAGGACGCACAGCGCCGTCGCGAGCGCGTCCGCGTCGGTGGCGGTGGGTGCGCGGGCCGTGACCTGCACGCGCGTGGTGACCGGCCAGCCGGTGGCGGGGTCGAGCACGTGGCTCAGGCGTTCGCCGCCCGCGTCGAGGTGCTGCTCGCGGTCGCCGCTCGTGGTCACGGCCGCGTTCCGCAGCTCGATCGTCGGGCCGGCGGCGCCGTCGACCGTCACGCGCCACGCATCCCGCCCGGGCGGGGGATCGCCGGCGAGGATGTCGCCCGAGAGGTCGACGAGGGCGCTGCGCACGCCGCTCGCGCGCATCGCCTCCATCGCCGCGTCCGCGCCGATTCCCTGGCCGATCGCGCCGAAGTCGAGCCGCAGGCCGTCCACCGCGGCGGAGAGGCGCCGCGAGGCGGCGTCGAATCGCACGCGCCGCCAGCCGCAGCGGGCGAGGAGGGCCGCGGCCTGGGGACGGGCGAGCGGCTCGCCGCGCCGGCGCGCCTCGCGCCAGGCGCCCGTGAGCGCGCCGAGCGTGGCGTCGAACGCGCCGTCCGTGCGCTCGCTCCAGGCGAGCGACGCCGCGATCGCGGCGGCCAGGTCCGGGCCGACGTTCGCCGGCTCGCCCGCGCGCTCGGGCAGCTGCCGGACCTCGCTCGAGGGAATCCAGTCGCTGAGCGCCTCCTCGACCTCGGCGAGCCGGCGGAACGCGGCGGCCGCGGCCCGGTCGGCCGCATGCGCGTCCGCCGCGACCAGGATGCGGCACTCCGAGCCCATCACGATGCGCCTGTACTCGCGGATCTCGGGTGTCGCGCAGCCGCCGAGCGCGGCAAGCGCGGCCAGCGCGGCGGCGCCCGCGGCGGCGCGGGCGCGCATCAGCCGAGCACCACCTCGAGCAGGCTGACGTCGTCCTCGAAGTCGTCGCGCCGGCGCACGGCACGGCTGCGCGCGATCAGGCGCTCGACCGCGCCGTCTCCCTTCGCGGCCTCCTCGGCCACGCCCGAGAGGAAATCCGGCAGCGCCCAGACCGTGCCGTCCGGCTGCATGATCTCGTGGATGCCGTCGCTATAGACGTAGAGCCGCGACCCCGGCGGGATCTCGGCCGTGCCCGTCCCGTACGGCAGCCCGGGGAACGCGCCGATCATCGGGCCCGAGATCTCCTCGTTGCCGCCGAGCTCGCGCGGCGGCGCGCCCGGCGCGAGGAGGAGGGCCGGCGGATGCCCGCCGCTCCCGTAACGGAGCTCGCGCCTCTTCAGGTCCGCCACCCCGTACCACATGGTGAAGAACATCCCGTTGTGCTTGGACATCGGGAACATGCCGTTGAGCGCCGCGAGCACCGCGCCCGGGTCGCCCGGGTCCGCGCCGCCGAGGGCGTTCACCTGCATGGCGTTCATCACGCTCACCGAGAGGAGCGCCGGCCCCACGCCGTGCCCGCACACGTCGAGCAGGTAGATCGCGAAGCGGTCCTCGTCGAGCCAGTGGTAGCCGAAGCTGTCCCCGCCGAGGCTTGCCGACGGCACGAACTGCCAGCGCGTGCGCACCCGGCCGTCGACGGGCTCCGGGATCAGGCTCTGGACGTAGTGCGCGGCGCTGTCGAGCTCGGCGCGAAGCGCGGCGAACGCGGCGTCGCGCTCGCGCTGGGCGCGGCTCGCGCCGGCGTGGTACTTGATCCGGGCCACCAGCTCCACCGGGTCCGGCAGCTTCACCAGGTAGTCGTTGGCACCGCGAGCGAAGGCCTCGGCCTTGGTGGTGCCCTCCTCCTTGGCGCTGAGCACGATGAGCGGCGTGCGGGCGAGGGCCGGGTCGCGCCGGTAGGCGCTCACCAGGTCGAGCCCGTCGGCGTCCGGCATCACCAGGTCCTGGAGGATCACGTCCGGCTGGACCTCGGCCACCCTGGCCACCGCCTCCGTCCCCTTCTGGCAGTAGTGGAGCGCGATGTCCGGGTGCGGCAGCAGCATGCGCCGCACCGCCTCGGCGATGATCGGCTGGTCGTCGACGACGAGCACCCGCGTGCCTGCGCCGGTGGCCTGCTCCGGAGCGCTCATCGCGCACCCCCCGATGCGCGTGCGGCCATCGCCTCGGCGACCGCGGCGGCCATGCCGGACATCGGCACGGTGCGCTCCGCGGCCCCCAGCGCGACCGCGGCCCCCGGCATGCCCCAGACCACGCTCGATGCCTCGTCCTGCGCGAGGGTGCGCCAGCCCGCGGTACGGAGTTCGAGCATGCCCGCCGCGCCGTCCTTGCCCATGCCCGTCAGGAGGACGGCGGCGCCCGCCGCGCAACCGGCGGCGGCAAGGCTCGAGAAGAGGACGTCCACCGACGGCCGGTGCACCAGGTCCCGCGGGGCGTCCGTGAACCCGAGGGTTCCGTCGGAGGAGAGCACCATGTGGAGGGGCTCGCCCGCCACCAGCACCGATCCTGGAGCGGGCCGCTCGCCGCTTCGGGCAAGCCGCACCTCGCCGCCGGTCTGGGCGGATAGCCACTGCGCGAGCCCCGGCAGGAACGGCGGCTCCATGTGCTGCACCACGAGCACCGCGTAGGGGCGCGCGGGCGGCAGGCCCGAGAGGAGCGTGGCGAGCGCCTGCGGGCCGCCGGTGCTGGCGCCCACGGCCACGATCGGGCAGGGCGCGCCGGCCGCGGACGGCGCGCCTGTCGCGGCGCGCGCCCCCGGGGCGGCATCCTTCGGCGCCCGTGGCGGCCGGGCCGCGGGCAGCCGGTCCTCGTCGCGCATCCGGCGCACGGACTGCACCTTGGCCACCAGCGCGCGGTCGCCCTGCGCGCCGCCGGAGCCGAGCCGCGGCGTGTCCACCGCGTCGAGCGCGCCGGCGCCGATCGCCTCGTAGACGCGCGAGGCGTTGCCCTCGACGGTCGCCGTCACCGCCACGATCGGGCAGGGCGCCTCGCGCATGATGGCGCGCGTGGCCTCCACCCCGTCCATCACGGGCATGATCAGGTCCATCAGCACCAGGTCCGGCCGGTCCGACTTCGCCTTGGCGAGCGCCTCCGCGCCGTCGTTGGCCATCCACGCCACCGCGGTGTCCGGGATCTGCAGGACCACCCGGCGGAGGGCCTCGCGGGCCATGGCGAGGTCGTTGACGATGGCGATGCGGAACGGCATGTGCGGTGCGGAGGGTACGCGGCGGCGGTCAGGGCGGCCCGACCAGCTCGCCGACGGCCGCGGCGAAGCTCTGGTCGCGGAAGCTGCCCTTGGTCAGGTAGGCGTTCGCCCCGGCGTCCAGCCCGGCGCGGCGGTCCTCCTCGCGGTCCTTGTAGCTGACCACCGCGATGGGCAGGTGCGCGAACCGCGGATCGGCGCGGACGGTCCGCACCAGCTCGATGCCGTTCATGCGCGGCATGTCGATGTCGGTCACCAGCATGTCGAAGCGGCCGGCGCGCAGCTGGTTCCACGCGTCCATGCCGTCCACGGCCACCGAGACCTCGTAGCCCATGCGCAGGAGGAGCTGCCGCTCGACCTCGCGCACGGTGACCGAGTCCTCGGCCACCAGGATCCGCTTGGTGGACCGTGCCTGGGCCGCGGACGCGTTCGCCGCGCCCATGCCGGCCGCGCTCCCGTCGCCGAGGCGCTTGCGGAGGGACGCGAGCGTGTCCTCCACGTCGACGATCAGCGCCGGGCTCCCGTCGTCCAGGATGGCCGCCGCCGCCACGTGCGGCACCTTGCCGAGGCGCGGGTCGAGCGTCCGCACCACCAGGTCCTGCTCGCCGAGGAACCGCTCGACCACCACGCCCACCGTGCCGTGGTCGTCGCCCAGGACGACCACGCTGGTCGAGTCGCCGCGCTCCGTCTCGCCGAGCTCCAGCAGCGCGGCGCCGTCGACGAGGCCGGTGGCGGTCCCGTCCACCTCGCACTGCAGGCGTCCCTGGACCGCGGAGATCGCGTCCGCGCCGACGCGCACGACGCGCTCGATGCGCGCAAGCGGGAAGGCGTACGGCTCGCCCGCCACCTGCACCAGCGCCGCGCGCAGGACGCTCAGCGTCACCGGCAGCTGCAGCACGAACGCCGTGCCAGCGCCGGGCCTGCTCTCGACGCGCACGGTGCCCGAGGTGGACGTGACCATCTGGTGCACGACGTCGAGCCCCACCCCCCGCCCGGAGATCTCCGTGACCTGCTTGGCCGTGCTGAACCCGGGCAGGAACAGGAAGTCGAAGAGCTCGCGCTCGCCCAGGCGGGACGCCACGTCCGGTGCCTGC
>JBILFU010000181.1:0-4548 GCA_044351405.1 Phycisphaerales bacterium | reverse complement strand
CGCGACGCCGGCTTCGAGGTCCTCGAGAGCCCGACCGCAATCTGCCCGATCATCGTGCACGACACCGCCAAGGCGATCGCGATGTCGAGGCGCCTCCTCGAGCTCGGAGTGTTCGTGATCGGGTTCGGCTACCCGGTTGTGCCGGAGGGCCACGCACGGCTGCGCTGCCAGGTGAGCGCCGCGCACGGCAAGGAGCACCTCGACGCCTTCGGGGCGGCGCTGCGCCAGCTGCGCCGCGAGTTCGCGTGATCTTCCGCCGGGTCTACGACAAGGCGCTCGCGCAGGCGAGCTACCTCGTCGGCTGCGAGGAGACGCGGGAGGCGCTGCTCGTCGACCCGGAGCGCGACATCGATCGCTACGAGCGCGAGGCGGCCGACGCGGGCGTGCGCATCGTCGCGGTGGCGGAGACGCACCTGCACGCCGACTTCGTGAGCGGCATGCGCGCCTTCGCGGCGACGAGGCCGGTCGAGCTGCTGATGAGCGGGATCGGCGACCGCGCGCCGTGGACCGCGGAAGGCCCGCTCCACCCCGGCGCGCGGCTGCGCTTCCTGCGCGACGGCGACGAGTTCCGGGTCGGCTCGCTGCGCTTCCGCGCGCGCCACACGCCCGGCCACACGCGCGAGGCGCTGAGCTTCGAGTTCGTGGGCGAGCAGGGGTTCCCGCTCGCCCTCTTCTCGGGCGACTTCCTGTTCGCGGGCGACGTCGGCCGGCCGGACCTCGGGTTCCTCGCGTCCGGCGGGATGACGGTCGAGGAGAGCGCGGAGTCGCTGCGGCGCAGCCTGGCGCTCCTCGACGACATGCCGGACGCGACGCTCGTACTGCCCGGCCACGGCGCCGGCAGCGCGTGCGGAAAGATGATCTGCAAGCTCCCGGAGAGCACGGTGGGGATCGAGCGCGTCATCAACCGGCCGCTGCGGTCGAAGGACGACGGCGCACGGTTCGTCGAGCAGCTCCTGCGCGACCAGCCGGACCCGCCGCCGTACTTCGAGCGCGTCAAGAAGGCGAACGAGGCGGGCCCGGCGCTGCACGAGGGCGTGCCCGCGCCGGCGCGGCTCGGGCCGGCGGAGTTCGCGGCGGCCGCCCGCGACCTGCGCCGCGTCGTGATCGACACGCGCGAGTGGGGCGCCTGGATGGACGGGCACCTGCCGGGGTCGATCTTCGCGATGCTCGACCCGTACTTCGGCCCGACGGTCGCCAACTACGTGGAGCCGGGCGACGAGGTGCTGCTCGTGATCGAGCCCGAGGGCGTGGAGGAGGCGGTGCGCGTCCTCTACCGCGTGGGCATCGACCGGTTCGCCGGATGGGCGTCGCCCCGGGACGTGGGCGCGATCGACGAGGACGATCTCGAGTGCGCCGGCTGCGACGAGGTCTCGCCGCGCGAGGCGAACCGGCGCATCCTCTCCGGGGCGGCGGTGATCGACGTGCGCAGCAAGCAGGAGTTCGCGAAGGGCCACATCGCGGGCGCGGTGCACATCCCGTTCATCCAGGTGCCGGCGCGGATCGGCGAGCTCGACCCGCGCACGCCGGCGGTCGTCTACTGCCGCAGCGGCAACCGGAGCGCCCGCGCCTGCGCCTACCTGCGTAGGCGCGGCTTCACCGTGTCGAACCTGCGCGGCGGCTTCTGGCCGTACGCGGGGCGCGGGTTCTGAGCGGCGTCACCGCACGCTGAGCGTCGGCTGCACCAGCCCGCCGAGGGACTGGATGCTCACCTGGCTCGCGAGCCGCTGGCACAGCGCGTCGATGTCGCGGCCGAGCGCGGCGGTCTCCCAGTTGCGCAGCGGAGTGCCGGCGTCGCAGTTGGCCCGCAGCTGCATGTGGATCGGCATGCCGCCGAGGTAGGGAAGCCCCATGGTCTGCGCCATCATCTCCGCGCCGCCGCGGCCGAAGAGGTCGTACTCCTTGCCGTCGTCGCCCACGAAGTGGCTCATGTTCTCGACGACGCCGAGGATCGGGATCCCGAGCTGCTGGAACATGCGCACGGCGCGCCGCGCGTCGTCCTGCGCCACGCGCTGCGGCGTGCACACGACCACGGCGCCCGTCAGCGGGAGCAGCTGGCTCATCGTGAGCGGCACGTCGCCCGTCCCCGGCGGCAGGTCGATGATCAGGTAGTCGAGCGCGCCCCAGTCCGTCTGGAGCGCCAGCTGCTTGAACGCGCCGTGGGCCATCGGGCCGCGCCAGATGAGCGCCTTGTCCGGGTCGACGAGCTTGCCGAGCGTCATCGCCTTGATGCCGTGCACCTCGAAGGGGAGCAGCATGTTGCCGCGCGCCTCGGTGGGCACGTCCTCGAGGCCGAGCAGCGTCGGCACGCTCGGCCCGTAGATGTCGCCGTCGAGCAGGCCGACCCTCGCGCCGAACCGCGCCAGGCCGACCGCCAGGTTCGTGCTCACCGTGCTCTTGCCGACGCCGCCCTTGCCGGCGCCCACCGCGATGATGTTCCTGACGAGGGGCAGGGGATTGCCGCCCTCGCGCACGCGCTCGTTCGACTTGCGGACGTCGGCCGTGAACTCGATCTCGAGCCTCCCGAGGGGCTCGCCGGTCTCCACCGCCTTCTCCCGCACCGCCGCGTCGATGTCGCCGCGGATCTTGTCCTTCATCGGGCAGGCGGGCGTCGTCAGCTCGATCACCAGGTGGACGTCGTTCCCAGCCTGGCGCACGTCCTTCACCATGCCGAGCGTGACCAGGTCCTTCCCCAGGTCCGGGTCCTGGACCGTCCGGAGCGCGTCGTGCAGGTGCTTGGGCGTCAGGGGCATAGTCCGGCAATCCTAGCCGGGACGGGCAGGGCGGTCAGGCGGACCGGAGCCCGCCGCCGCGCGCTCAGCTCCCGCCCGAGACCAGGATGTCGTCGAACTTCTCCACCACGCGCGGCCCGTCGGGATTGGCGGCCCCGGACACGATGTCGGTCGCCGTGACGGTGCCGGCGAGGCCGAGCTCGCGGCGGGAGAAGAACACGCCGTCCGGCCCGGCGCTGAAGACGAAGTACTTGCCCTTGGGAGACCCGGAGTAGATGCGCTCCGCGTCGCTCGTGGCCGTGGTCAGGTGGATGCCGAGGCCCGGATGTCGGATGAGCTGGCCCAGGGTCAGGTCCCGCGCCGACGAGCCGCCGACGCTTCCGTTCAGCACCGCCTGCGTGTTGAGCACGCCGAGCTGGAGCGCCTCGCGCTGGTCCATGCCCGTCTCGCCGAGCGACGTGGACTCCACGTAGGCACGGAGCCCGTCGCGCTCGAAGCGGCCGCGGGGATCGCCGGGCGGCCTCGGCACCAGCGGTCCGATGCCGCGCTGCTGCTTGACGAACGCGATCGGCGCCCCCCACGCGTCGATCAGCTCGGGAAGCGCGTCGGTGAAGTCCGTCTCGGGCAGCCCGGTGTCCGGATCGAGCTGGCCGAGCGCCTCGCCGAACTCCCTGGCCCGGGGCGCGAGGAAGGCGCTGAACTGCTTGCCGTTGCGGTACGGCCCCTCGCCGATGCGGGTCTTGACGACCTTGAGGCGGAAGTCCGGCTCCCCTCCCGCCGTGCCGGGAAAGACGATCTCGATGACCAGGGCGGCGTCGACCCCGGCGCCGAAGTTGTCGTAGTCCTGGTCCGCGTCCTGCCCGGTCTTGGTGCGGTAGCCGCCCATCAGCGCCAGCAGGGCGTTCTCCATGGCGGTGATCCGCGGAAGCTGCGCGTCCTGGCCCGTTCCCCGGTAGAGCACCGAGTCCGGCACCGCGGCCGGGTACTCGCCGAACTCCTGGAAGTAGGCGTCGCAGGCCTTGGCGAAGTTCTGCATGGTGCCCAGGGTCTGCGTGGACTTGGCACGCTGGACGACCTTCCCCAGCGCCGGCAGCAGCAGCCCGATCAGGAGGGCGATGATGCCGACCACCACCAGCAGCTCGACCAGGGTGAAGCCGGGCCGGATGCCGCGCGATCCTCGGGACGCGGGGCGGCCCGGGCTGGGGTGGGTGGTCTGCATCGGGGAGGGCTCGGGTCCGGGAAAGTATACGGAAGCCCCCGCGCGACTGATGCGTCCGACCGCCGCGTCGCCGCATCGCCGCGTCAGTGCCGGGGGATCCCGCCCGTCTGCCGGAGCCCCTCGTACAGGCCGCATGCGACCGCGGTCGCCAGGTTCAGGCTGCGCGCCCGAGGGTCGGGGAGCATCGGCAGCGTGATCCGGCAGCCGGGGCCGTGGGCGCGGTCCGCCCAGGCGTGAACCTCCGCGGGCAGGCCGCCGTTCTCCTGCCCGAAGAGCAGGTAGTCGCCGCGCGCGAAGTCCGCCTCCCAGTGCGGGCGCGCGGACGCGGTCGTGTAGACCCACATGCGCCGCGGCCGCTCCCGCGCGAGGAACTCCTCCCACGACGGGTGCTCGACGCAGTCGACCGCCTCCCAGTAGTCGAGCCCGGCGCGGCGCCGCGCCTTCTCCTCCATCGAGAAGCCGATCGGGTGCACCACGTGCAGGCGGCACCCGGTGGCCATGCAGGTCCGGCCGATGTTCCCCGTGTTGTTCGGGATCTGCGGCCGGAACAGGACCACGTGGAAGCGGGGCTCGGGGGGCGCGTCGGCCATCGGGCGGGGG
>JBILFU010000180.1:0-4567 GCA_044351405.1 Phycisphaerales bacterium | reverse complement strand
GATGAGCCGGGGTCCCCAGAACGAGAAGAACAGGTCGACGGTGCGGATGCGCGACAGGTCGAAGGAGCGGTCTTCCCAGCGAGGCTCGGCGTCGGTGTCGCTGGTCCGGTAGCGGAAGTTGCGGACCCCGGACACGGTGACCCGGTCGCCCTCCAGGTCGAAGTCCGCCACCTGCGCGACGTCCGGCTGCCAGTCCGCGGTACGCGGCGCGGGTGTCCACAGGAACCAAGCCACCACGCTCCCCCAGGTCACGGCAAGAAGCGAGGCTCGTACGAGCGCCCCGCGAAGGGGGCGGGGCAGCGGCCCGAACGCGACCAACGCGCACCCCACGGCCAGACCGGTGGCAATGGTTGCGGAAACGGCATCCGGGCCGGAGGGTCGCCAAGCGACGGCGGCAGAGGCCCACGCTGTGAGGGCTGCGAACGGCAGGCCGAAGACAAGTTTCCGGGTGAGGCTCATGGATCCCGATCGCCTGGACGTGGCATACAGCCAATTCAGACCAGATAGAGGTCTGTATTATGAGCCAATTGGAGGTTCGAAGACAACCGTCTTCCTTGAAAAAGTCCGGCGGATTTACCCGCCAGTTCCTTGCCCCGGCCCATCCCCGGGGCATCATCTCCGCATCGGGCCCAGGCTCCCCCTGGGTTGAAAGGAAAGGCACCCTCTCCCTACGGGTGTTGTTGCGTTCTCCCTTTTCTCCCTTTCGCCCGAGGTTCCCCCAATGACATCCCGAATGCTGGTCGGTTCCGCCGTTGCGGCGGTTACTGCCTTTGCCTCCGCCTCGTCGGCCGCCGTGATCTCCTTCACGAGCCTGTCGCTTTGGAGCAACTACTCGGTCGCCAACGGCCAGGTGGTCATCACGGAATCCTTCGATTCCATCGCGGACGGCTCCTATGCCAGCCCCTTCAGCAGCTCGGTGGGCGGCATCAACTGGACCGCCACCGCGAGCGGCGGCCTCTACGTGAACGGCGGCCAGTTCTCGACCAGCAACCCCTCCAGCCTGACGTTCTCGATGTCCCCTGGCGTCCAGGGCATCGGCGGCAACCTGTACGGAACCGACGCGGCCTCGAACGTGGTGCCTTCGATCATCCAGGTGACCCTGGACGACGGCTCCTCCTACATCGGCGTCCAGACCTCGGCGTCCGAGTTCGTCGGCTTCTACTCGACCGGTGCGGCCATCTCGAGCCTGTCGATCTCGGCCCTGCCGATGCCCGGCGGCCCGGCGATGTACCCGACGGCCAACAACCTCTACTTCGCCGCCGTGCCGGCGCCCGGTGCCGTCGCCGTCCTGGCGATGGCGGGCCTGGGCCGCCGCCGCGCCCGCGGCTGAGGCACCACCGCGGGCTGGGAGAGCCCGAACGCAACCGCGCGGGGCGGCCGACACGGCCGCCCCGCGCGCTTTTTTGCCGTTTGCGGGTCCGGGGGCGGGCTCCTTTGTTATCGGATTTGAGGGAGCCGGGGATTTATGCCGATTGGATTGATCCGGCGAGCACCCCGATCCCGCCTCCGCGGGTGGACCGAGAGGGAAAACTCGGCATTCGCCTTCCAGACACGGATCACTCCATGCGTAACACCGTCTCCGCGCTTGCCGTCATGAGTCTTGCCTTCGCTGGTGCCGCATCCGCGGGCATCGTGGTCACCACCGACGACGGCGTCTGGGGCGTCCGGAACGCCGTCGCGGGCCTGACGCCGGTGAGCGCGAACTTCGCGTCGATCGCGGACGGGTTCTACGCAAGCGGATCCTCGTGGTCCTCCGGCGGCATCAACTGGTCGGCGTCGGCTCCGGGCGGCCTCTACGTGAACGGCGGAAAGTTCTCGACGGATGAACCCGCTCCGCTGACGCTCAGCTTTGCCGGCGGCGTCAAGTCCGTCGGTGCCTACTTCTCCGCGTCCGACTTCGGCTTCAACGCGGTCGCCGGCCAGCTGTTCGAGATCACGCTCGACAACGGCACGAGCTTCTCCGGCCTCACGCAGAGCGTTGCCGACCCCGCCAAGGCCTTCGTGGGCTTCGTGGCGACCGGCAGCACGCTGATCACTGGCTTCACGATCTCCGTGGATTCGCTCGGCGGCCCGGCCGTCTATCCGACCATCGAGAACATGTACTTCGCGGTTCCCGCCCCGGGCGCCTTCGCGCTGCTCGGCGCGGCTGCCCTGCTGGGTCTGAGCGGCCGCCGCCGCTGATCGCGCTCCTTGCCTGATTCCACCCTGCGCCCCCGGCCCCGCGCCGGGGGCGCGGTCCTTCCCGGGGCGTTGCCGACGGCTCAGCCCGCGGCGTGCAGCACCCGGAGGTGGGCGTGCAGGCCATCGAGGCGCCCGTGCGCGTCGAAGGTCGGCTCCGCCACCTGCGCAAAGAAGCGCTGCACCTGCTCGAGGGTCCAGCCGCGTTCGCCGCGGCGCTCGCGTTCCACGCAGCGCGCCCAGCGGAGTTCGCGCGGGGCATCCACCGCCACGCAGACGTCAAGCAGCGGCCGTACGCGGGCGTGCAGCGCGTGGAGGCCCTCCACCACGACCAGCCCGTCCGGCTGGACCAGGTCCTCGCCCGTGCGGCTGTGGGAAAGGAAGCTCCACGACGGGATGCGTGCGGGAGCGCCCGCGCGCAGGGACCCAAGGTCCTGCGCCAGGCGCTCCAGGTCCGAGGACCCCGGCAGGTCCCAGGCGTGCTCGGGCAGGCCGTCGTAGTCGGGCAGGTAGCGGTCCGTCGAGATCACCAGGCCCCCGAGGAGCGCGGCCAGCGTCGACTTGCCGGAGGCCATCGGTCCGTTGATCCCCACCACCAGGGGAAGGCGCTGCGCCGCGGGCGCGCGCCGCAGCGCGGCCGCGCGCGCCACGTCCAGGATGCGCGCGGGCGCCTGCTGCCAGGAGACGGTCTCCATGCGCGCACCATACGCGGGGCCCGCCGTCCGCCGGTCCGCAGGAGCGTATGGTGCGCGGCCATGGAGAACCTGGTCGGGCTTGCGGGCGTTGCGGTCATCCTCCTGGTCGGGTGGGCGCTGTCGACCGCGCGCGGCAGCGTCCGCTGGCGGCCGGTCGTGACGGGCGTGGCGCTGCAGTTCCTGCTCGCGTACCTCTTCCTGCGGTTCCCGCCGGCGGTGGCGGCGTTCGACCTGCTGGCGCGCGGCGTCACGGCGGTGATCGGCTTCGCGGACGAGGGCGTCCGTTTCGTCTTCGGCAGCCTCGCGGACGCCTCCGGCGCGTGGGGCTTCGTGTTCGCGGTGCGGGTGCTGCCGGTGATCGTCTTCTTCGCGGCCCTGATGTCGGTGCTCTATCACCTGGGCGTGATGCAGCGGGTGATCGCGGTGATCGCGTGGGCCATCCGGCGCACCATGGGCGTCACGGGCGTGGAGGCGCTCTCCGCGGCGGCCAACATCTTCGTCGGGCAGACCGAGGCGCCGCTCACCGTGAAGCCCTTCATCCCGCGCATGACCGCGTCGCAGCTCAACGCGGTGATGGCGGGCGGATTCGCGACCATCGCCGGGAGCGTCATGGCCGGCTACGTGGCCATGGTCGGCGGCGAGGACCAGGCGATGCGCGTGGAGGTCGCGAAGCACATCATGGCGGCGAGCATCATGAGCGCGCCCGCGGGCATCGCGATGGCCAAGCTGGTGGTGCCCGAGACTGCGGTGCCGCCCGACGAGACGCCCGACGCGCTCCGCGCGCTGCCGCGCACGACGGTGAACGTCATGGACGCGGCCGCCGAGGGTGCGCTGGACGGCCTGAAGCTTGCGCTCAACGTGGGGGCGATGCTCGTGGCGTTCGTGGCGCTGATCGCGCTCCTGAACTGGCCGCTTGCGGCGCTGAGCGAGTGGGGGCCGGTGGCCGGCTGGCGCGACGCGTGGGGCGTGCCCGTCCTCTCCTTCCAGAACCTGCTGGGCATGCTGCTCCGGCCGCTCGCGGCGCTGATGGGTGCCGGCGCGGACAGCGGCGCGCTCGCCTCGCTCCTGGGGACGCAGGTGGTGGCCACGGAGTTCGTGGCCTACGCGGATCTCGCGAAGCTGGTGCAGGGCGACGCCATCTCCCCGCGCGGCGCGGCGATCGCCACCTACGCCCTCTGCGGCTTCGCCAACCTGCCGTCGATCGCCATCCAGATCGGCGGGCTGGGCGCCATGGCGCCGGAGCGCCGCGGCGACCTGGCCCGGCTGGGGCTGCGCGCCATGGCGGCCGGCGCGCTCGCCTGCTGGATGACGGGTGCGGTGGCGGGGGTGTTCCTGCGCTGAGGCGCGGGCCGACCGGCGCGCGGGCGGGCGTCAGCGCGTGAGCGGCGGCGCGCCCAGACGGGCGAGGAGCCGCACCAGGTCACGGCCGTCGCAGGCGCCGTCGCGGTCGAGGTCGCCTGTCACGGCGTCGCCGGAGCGCCAGGCCTCGACGAAGGCGTCGAGGTCGCGGGCATCGACCGTGCCGTCCAGCGTCACGTCGCCGGCGAGCGCGCGGCATGCGGGGCAGTCGAGCGGCGCGTCGGCCGCGTTCTCCGCGGGGTCAACGTCATGGGCGAGGAGGGCGTCCAGGCGATCGGCATCGTCGGCGTTGCCGCGGCTGCGCAGCCAGTCGGCCAGGACCGGAATGCGGCGGG
>JBILFU010000179.1:0-4581 GCA_044351405.1 Phycisphaerales bacterium | reverse complement strand
GCCGAGTCGAGCACCAGCGGGAACCACACGGCGGCGTCGCGCAGGGCGATCGGGGCCTGCGAGCCCTGCCGCATGCCCGGCGACCAGACGCTCGCCTCGACCTTCACGTCCCACGCGCGGCCGTCGGCGCGGCGCAGCGGCAGGGCGGGGTCGGCGACGGGCCAGAGCGCAAGGGTCGCGGCGCACGCGGCGAGCAGCATGCGCTGACGATACGCAGCGGGCCCGGCCGAGGTCGGCCGGGCCCGCCGGGATGGATCAGTGCAAGTCCCGGGCCCGCGGCCCGGCTGCCGTCACTGGCAGGCGCCCCACGAGCCGAGGAGCAGGCCAAGGTCGGCGCCGCCCACGATTCCGTCGAGGTCCAGGTCGAGGTCCGACCCGCCCCAGCTGCCGAGGAGGAGGCCCAGGTCGGACCCGCCCACGCTGCCGTCCTGGTCGAAGTCCGCAGGGCAGTTGCCGCCCTGGCAGTTGGTGGCGCACTCCGCCGAGGCGGTCACGCAGATGGAGTCCCAGCGCGTGTCGCAGCAGAACGGGTCGCTCTGGCAGACGAAGCTGCAGCAGCAACTGTCGGCGCAGGAGCCGTTGTTGTGCGGGGCGCCGCAGTCGCCGGCACCCGCGTCGCCGCAGGCGTACACGACGGCGTCCGCGTTCGCCGCGCCGGGCGTGTCCTGGAAGCCGACCGACGTCGAGGCGACTCCGATGGACCAGGTGCCGTTCGAGTTGCGGTAGCCGTGAATCGGGCCCGCGTAGCTGGTGACCACGGTGGGGGTCGTCACCGGGTTCGAGAAGACCAGCACGTTGTCGAGGCGGTTGTTGCTGGTGGTGCTGGTGGCGCCCGTGAGCGTGAGGCGCAGGTAGGCCTCCGCGGCGCCGTCGAGCGCGTTGGTCGCCGTGAGCGACTTCACCGCGAACGAGGTCGAGATGGAGAAGCTCGACGTGAAGCTCATCGGCGTCCACGACGAGCCGTCCGTGCCGTAGTCCCACGCGTGCAGGTTGAACCCGGTGGTGGTGCCGGAGGTGCGCGTGGCGTAGCTCAGGTTCAGGCCGCTGAAGGCGGCCATCGAGAACTTCAGGGTGACGGACTTGCCGTTGGAGGGCGTGCCGGTGCCGCCGGAGAGGAGCGCCAGGGACGACGTGGTGCTGGTGGCCGGGTCGAGGCCGTTTCCGTCCGAGCCCGTGCCGGTCGCGTTCAGGTTCGTGCCGGTGAAGGCGTTCAGCGCAGTGGCCGCCGGCCAGTCGCTCGAGCCGTTCGTCCCGTCGAGGGACATGACGCCCTGGCCCGCGTTGGCAACGTAGCTGCGCGGCGTGTTCGGGGACGCCGCGGCGGCCGTGCCGCCGTTGGCCGTGGTCTGGAAGTCCCAGCCGGCGATGGTGGTGCCGGAGGTGACCTCGATGAGCGTGCGCGAGACGTACGGCCCGCAGAAGACGCTGCCGTACCACTGGTCCTGGCCGGAGGCGGGCGCGGCGCCGCTCGACTCCTTGAGCACCACGCTGTCGACGATGGCCGTCCACGGCGTGAGGTCGAGGACGCCGTCGTCGTCGGTGTCGAGGTCCTGTCCGCCTGCGCCGGCGTTGGGCGCGCGGGTCTGGAAGGTGTCGGTGCCCGAGTAGCCGGTCACCAGCAGGTAGGTCTGGTTGTCAGGGCTCTCGATCTGGGTGTCGGCGGCGAGGCCCGAGGCCTGGTAGCCCCAGGGCAGGTCGGTCGCGCCCGGATCGACCGTGAACGGGAAGGCGCCTGAGGTGTCGGCGGTGTTCGCCGGGTTCTGGCCCGAGTTGCGCAGGACCAGGAAGCCGTTGGGGCCGATCACGTCCGACGCGGAGAACCGGTAGAGCCACTCGACCACGCCCGTCCGGGTGGCGGCAGTGCCCGTGCCGGTGCCGTCCCCGAGGATCACCATGGCGTACCCGCCGAGCGAGGTGCCCGGGGCCCCCTTCAGCTCGATGTACTCGGCGTTGCCGCTGCCGGTGCGGATTTCGTTGATGACGACCTGCGCGCCGGTCGTCGCCGTCAGGGTGAGGGCAGCCGTGCCCATCATCGAGATGAAACGCATCGTGAGGATCTCCTGGTCTTGTGGTACGTCGTCGGGCGCCTGCCGTGCACTGAGCGAGGCCGACACCGAGTCTAGCCCGACCCTGCAAGAACGCCCCATATCACCTTCCGGTTCGCGGAACATGCTGCTT
This sequence comes from Phycisphaerales bacterium, assembly GCA_044351405.1. Taxonomy (GTDB): domain Bacteria; phylum Planctomycetota; class Phycisphaerae; order Phycisphaerales; family SM1A02; genus UBA966. The sequence goes on along the minus strand of JBILFU010000179.1, from coordinate 2,403 downwards.
CCCGGACGTTCGGAGTTGGTTCAGGACCGCGGCGGCACGTTGGGGCCCGTCGCCGGTTGCTTGCGGTCCTTCGCCTCGGGAGTCGCGTCCGACCCGGTTTCCGAGCCCGCGCGCATCCGGACCGTGCCGTCCCGGTCCTTGAGCGTCAGGCCGGCGTCGCCGTCGGTGGTCGTGGTGGCCTCCATCCGTTCCTTGCCCGCGCCATCCGACCACGTCATCCCGGCTTCCCCGTCGGCGGCGGTGCCGGCGGACATCCGCGCCCGTCCGGCCTGGTCGGCCCACACCACGCTCGCGTCGCCGTTCGTCGAGGTCATCGCCGCGATCCGGACCTTGCCCTGCTTGTCCGTCCAGACCATGCCGGCGTCGCCGTTGGGCACGGTCGTCGCGTAGAGCCGCGGCTTGCCTTCCTTGTCGACGAGCTTCCATCCCTTGCAGGTGACCACGTCGAACGTGGCCTCCTCGGCGGGCCGGGCGGCACCGACGAACGCGGACACGGCGATCACGCCGCCGAGGGCAAGGATGGCGAACCGCTGGCGGCGGTTGCTCGCCTCGAGGGACGCAACGCGGGATTCGAGGTGTTCCATGCCGTCAGGGTACGGCCGGCGGCCCGTCCCCGGCGCGGAAGCAGGAACGCCCTCGGCGCAGCGCCGAGGGCGTTCCGAACGCGACCGGCTGGGCTCGAACCAGCAACCTTCGGTTTCGTAGACCGATGCTCTATCCAGTTGAGCTACGGTCGCGTACCCGCCACGGGTGGGTGGGGGAGGAGAGATGATAGCGAGTCCCTGCCGAGGGCGCACCGCCCGGCCGCGCCCGCGCCGCGGGCCGTCGAGGGGGTCACTTTCCCGCGGCGCTGACCGCGGTGGGGGTGGCCTGGCCGACCGCCACCGCCGCGGAGGATTCGCCTTTGAGCTGGTTGGCGACGAACGGGAGCACGATGCAGCCGACCGCGAACACCAGTGCGCTCAGGCGCGGCCACGCGGCGTGCACCGGAGCCACGCCCTGCGTGCGCGGGGTGGGCTCGGAGACGAACGGCCCGGCCACCAGCCGCAGGTAGTAGAAGGCCGCCACGCCGCTGTTGAGCGCCATGATCACGAGGAGCGCGCGCTGGCCGCTCTCGGCGCTCGCGACGAACAGGTCGAGCTTGCCCCAGAAGCCGAGGAGCGGCGGGATGCCGGTCAGGCTCAGCGCACCGATCGCGAGCGCCACGGCCACCATGGGTGCGCGGACGCGCAGGCCGGCCAGGTCGTCGAGCGAGTCCACCTCCTGCCCGTTGCGCTCCAGCGCCGCGAGCGCGCCGAAGGTGGCGAGGTTCGCGACGCCGTAGGTCAGGAGGTAGAGGAGCGTCGCATCGACGCCCACCTTGGGGCCCGCCAGGATGCCGACGAGCATGTACCCCGAGTTGGCGATCGAGCTGTAGGCGAGCATCCGCTTGGCCGAGCGCTGGAGCAGCGCGCCGATGTTGCCGAGCGTCATGGTGAGCACCGCCACCATCCAGAGCACCGCGGCCACCACGGGCGGCGTGCCGCCGGAGCCGTCGAGGCCCCAGCCGACGGTCGCCATCAGGAGGACGAGGGTCACGAACCCCTGCACCTTGGGCACGAAGCTGATGAATGCCGCCACCGGGTTCGACGCGCCCTCGTAGACGTCGGGCGCGTAGAAGTGCATGGGCACGGCCGCCAGCTTGAAGCAGATGCCGATCAGCGAGAGCAGCACGCCGAGCACCGCGACGGTGCCGAGGCCGGCGGTCTCGGCCTGCAGCCGGAACGCCTCCGCCATGGGGGCGAGTTCCAGGGTCCCGGTCGCGCCGTACAGGAGCGCGAACCCGAACAGCATGGTCGCCGTGCTCATGGCGCCCAGGAAGAAGTACTTGATGGCCGCCTCCATGCTGCGGTCGGCGCCTCGGCCGATGGCCACCAGCACGTACGTGGGCAGGGAGCAGAGCTCGAAGGCCAGGAAGAGCCACACCAGGTCGGTGGCGTGGCAGAGGAGCATGGCCCCGCACAGCGAGAAGAGGAGGAAGGCGTGGAACTCGCCCGTGATGACGCGCACCGGGTCGAACGCCCCGGTACCCGATGCGATCTGCCGCTCGACGGCGCGGTCGACGCTGCCCGCCGAGGCGAGCACGTGCCCGGCGCCCACGACGCAGAGGAGCGCGATCACGTACTTGCCGAGCATCGGCATCGGCAGCTCGGCGGCCGCGGCCGCCTCCGGCGTCCAGACCTTGAGCATGGCCGCGAAGGTGGCCGCGAGCGACGCGACCGCGAGCCACGGCACCGCCGCCCGCACGGTGCGCGAGCGGGAGAGGCCCATCACCGCGCACCCGACGGCGCCGCAGAAGAGGACGATCTCCGGCAGGATCAGCGCGAACTTGGGCCCGAGCGAGGCGACGGACGATGCCAGCAT
>JBILFU010000178.1:0-4587 GCA_044351405.1 Phycisphaerales bacterium | reverse complement strand
TCTGCCACGGCGCGCCCTTCTACGTGCTCGGGCCGCTGGTGACCGACATCTTCCCGGGCTACGACCACATCACCAGCTGCATCGGCGCCACCGCCGCCGGCTACCACGGCGCGAGCATGCTCTGCTACGTGACTCCGAAGGAGCACCTCGGCCTGCCCAAGAAGGACGACGTGAAGCAGGGCTGCATCGCCTACAAGATCGCCGCGCACGCCGCCGACGTCGCGCTCGGGATCCCGGGCACGCGCGACCGCGACGACGAGCTCACGAAGGCGCGCGCCGCGCTGAACTGGGAGAAGCACTTCGAGCTGAGCTTCGACCCGGACACCGCGCGCGCGTACCACGACGAGGACCTCGACGTGGACACCGACTTCTGCGCGATGTGCGGCCACGACTGGTGCAGCGTGCGCATCAGCAAGGAGATCCAGGAGTTCGCGAGCGGCAAGGCCGATGGCTTCGAGCGCGGCAAGCCGGTGCGCAGCGCGGCGCTCACCATCGAGCAGCAGGAGATCCTGTCGAGGCGCGGCGTGCTCAGCCCCGAGGAGATCCACCGCCTGGCGTCCAAGACGCGCAAGGCCGTGGGTGCCGACGAGGGGAAGGCCTCGTGCCACAGCGACTACGTCGACGGCGACGCGGCGCGGGCGCTTCAGGGAAGCGCCGGGCCGGCGGGCGGCGGGCTTTAAGATCGCGTTCAGCGACCGCGCTCTTCACGGTGCCTTGACCCGCGTGGCCGATCCTCCCCCGGGAGTTCCCGCACGGAAGCGGGGGCGTTCCCGAAACCTCAGGAGGGCCGCCGGATGTTCGCGTACCGGACGGTGTTCGTCAGCGACCTTCACCTCGGCTTCCGCGGCGCGCGCGCCGAGGAGTTCGCCGCGTTCCTCAAGCGCATGGAGTGCGAGCACCTCTACCTCGTCGGGGACATGGTCGACATGTGGTCCCTGCGGCAGCGGTGGTTCTGGCCCGCCACGCACAACCAGGTGGTGCGGCGCGTCCTCAAGTTCGCCAAGCGCGGGACGCGGATCACCTACGTGCCCGGCAACCACGACGAGGGGCTGCGCAACTACGCGGGCATCGACCTCGCTGGCATCCGGATCGCCAAGCAGGCCGTGCACCGGACCGCGGACGGCCGGTCGCTCCTCGTCTGCCACGGCGACGAGTACGACCTGGTCGTGCAGCACTCCGCGCTTCTCTCCAAGCTCGGCACGCTCGGCTACGACTACCTGGTGGCGCTCAACCGGCTCGTCAACGACGTGCGGGCACTGTTCGGCTTCGGGCGGTGGTCGTTCTCGCAGGCGATCAAGAAGCGCGTGAAGGGTGCGTGCACGTTCGTGTCCCGGTTCGAGGACGTGCTCTGTGACGAGGCTCGGCGCCGCGGCCTGCAGGGCGTGGTCTGCGGGCATATCCACGAGCCGCGCATCGTCGGCCGAGCCGACGGAATGTCGTACGCGAACTGCGGAGACTGGATCGAGCGGGCGTCCGCGCTGGTCGAGCACGCGGACGGCCGCATGGAGATCGTCGACGTCGAGGACCTGCTGCGGGATGCCGGGTGGAAGGCGGAGGCGGAGGAGCACGATGACGCGGATGCGTCGGCCGATCCGCAGGACATGCTCGAGGAGGCGCTCGTCGATGCAGCCTGAGGACTCGTTGCGGAGCCGGCCCGCGGGCGCCGTCACGGTCGCCTTCTGCGGCGCGACCGTCGGGTGCGGCCACGGCCGCGCGGCCCTCGCCGTCCGCGACGCCATGCGCGTGCGGGGGCAGCTGGCCGGGTCTGCCTTCGTCGATGCGCTCGAGCATGCGGACGGCTGGTTCGCGCGCGCCTACCGCGACGGCTACCTGCTCGCGGTGCGGCACGCGGCGCCCGCCGTCGGCGCCATCTACGACCGGACCGACGTGCCTCGCGCCGGGCAGGGCAGGGTGCGTGCCCTCCTCGACCGGCTGCAGGACCGGCTGCTCGAGCGCTTCCGGCGGCTCGAGTCGATCCACGGCGCGGACGTCATCGTTTCCACGCACTTTCTCACGAGCGGGATCCTCTCGCGGATGCGCCTCGAGGGTTCGCTCGCGGTCCCCGTGGCGACCGTGGTCACCGACTCGCATCCGCACGCGGTGTGGCTGCATCGCGGGTGCGACCTTACGTTCGTCGCGGGCGATGCCGCGCGCGAGTCCGCGATCGCCGGCGGGCTCGATCCGGCGCGGGTCGTGGCGACGGGCATTCCCGTCGACCCGCGGTTCGGCCTGGCCGCGCCCGTGACCGCGTGGCGGGAATCGGCCGTCGGCACCCGAGCCTCCGTGCTGGTGACCGGCGGCGGGTTCGGGATCGGCGACGTCGGCCCGACCGTCGAGGGCCTGCTCACGACGCTCTCCGGCGCGGACGTCACGGTGGTCTGCGGCCGCAACCAGGCGCTCGAGGCCGCGATGCGCACGCTCGCCGCGCGCCGCGGGCACCTGGACCGCGGGAACGCGTTCCGGGTCATCGGCTACACGAAGGTCATGCACGAGCTGATGGCGGCCGCTGACCTGCTGGTCGGGAAGCCCGGCGGCCTGACCACCGCGGAGTCGTGCGCCCTGGGCCTGCCGATGGTCCTGCTGCGCCCGATCCCGGGGCAGGAGGAGCGCAACGCCCGCCTGCTGGTGGGCGGCGGGGCGGCGGTCCGCGCATCGGGGCCGGCGGAGGCCGCCTCGGCGGTCCGTGCGCTGGTCGCGGACCCGGCGCGGCTCGGGGCGATGCGGCGCGCGTCGTCGGCGCTCGGGCGGCCGCGTGCGGCGTTCGACGTGGCGTCCCGGGTGGCGGCTGCGTGCGTGCGCGGCGCGCCGGGGTGCGCCGAGCGCCTGCTCGGCATCAGCGCGGCCTAGGAAATGGGGCCGGGGTCATTTTCCGATCGCGCGCTCGACGTCCGCCACGGTCTTCGGGATGCCGGCGGTCAGCACCTCGTGGCCGCCCTCGGTGACCGCGACGTCGTCCTCGATGCGGATGCCGATGCCCTCGGCCGGCAGGTACACGCCCGGCTCGATGGTGACCACGGCACCCACCTCCAGCCCGCCCGCTGGCGTGCTGTCGTGCGTCTCGAGCCCCAGGTGGTGCCCCATCCCGTGGATGAACGCGTCCCCGAGGCCCGCTTCCGCGATCACCTTGCGGCCGGCCGCGTCGATCTCCGCGAGCGTGACGCCCGGGCGGACCGCGGCGATCGCCGCGAGCTGCGCGCGCAGCACGATCTCGTAGAGCTCGCGCTGGCGCGGCGAGAACCTCCCGTTCACCGGAAGCGTGCGCGTCACGTCCGCCGAGTAGCCGCAGTGCTTGGCGCCGCTGTCGAGCACCACCAGCTCGCCGTCCACGAGCGGTCGGTCGTTCCCGTGGTAGTGGAGCACCGTGGCGTTGAACCCGCCGCCGGCGATGGTGCGGAACGCCAGTTCGCGCGCGCCGTTGGTGCGGTAGGCGTGCTCGACGATCTCCTGCAGGTCGAACTCGTTCATCCCGGGGCGGATGCCCGCCATCGCCGCGGCGAAGCCCCGCGCGGTCACCCGTCCCGCCTCGCGGATGCACTCGATCTCCGCGGGGCTCTTCGCCGCGCGCATGCGTCCGATGACCTCCGACCTGTCCTGCACCTGCGTGCCCGGAACGCGCTCGGCCTGCGCGCGGAGGATCGCCAGGTCCTGCGACACCGGCTGGTCCCACTGGGCGAGCGGCATGACGCAGGCGAGCGTCCGCGTCCGCCGCGCCGCCTCGAGCAGCGTCCGCCCGAGCATGCCCGTCCGCAGCACCGTGTCGAACCCGGTCCGCTGCTTGAGCGCGGAGCCGATCTCGTGGCGGAAGCCGTCCCACTTCTCCTGCTCCGGGTTGAGGGGGCGCAGCATGAGGATCGCGCACCTCGCGGGCACCGGACTCGCCGGGTCCAGGAACAGCATCGCGCCCGGCTCGTCGGTCACGCCGGTCAGGTACTCGAAGTGCGCGTGCGGCCTCCACGGGTGGTGCAGCGACGGGTCCGCCTCGCCCGCAGGCACGATCGCCACGGCGCAGCCGAGCTCCTTCAGGAGCCGCTCGCGGCGTTCGCGGAACTCGGAGGTCGGGATCGAGGGCTTGTCTGCGGCGCTCATTCGCGGGAGGGTACCGCGCCCCATGCACGGTCGCGGATCGTCACGAGCAGCGCGTAGAACACGGGCACGATCACCAGCGAGAGCAGCGTGGACACCGCAAGCCCGGCCAGCACCGTGATGCCGATCGAGCGCCGCGAGTTCGCGCCGGCGCCCGTGGCGATCACCAGCGGCAGCACGCCCAGGATGAAGCTGAACGCGGTCATCAGGATGGGCCGCAGCCGCAGGCGCGCCGCGTCCATCGCCGCCTCGACCGGCGTGCGCCCGCGCTCCGAAGCCTCCTTGGCGAACTCGACGATGAGGATCGCGTTCTTCGCCGCGAGGCCGACGAGCATCACCAGGCCGATCTGCCCGTAGACGTCGAGCGGCTTGTCCGCCAGCCGCAGCCCCGCGAGCGCGCCGAGCGCCGCGAACGGCACCGCGCCCACGACGAGCACCGGCAGCGTCCAGCTCTCGTACTGCGCCGCAAGCACCAGGAACACCGCGACGATCGCCAGCGTGAAG
>JBILFU010000018.1:0-15608 GCA_044351405.1 Phycisphaerales bacterium | reverse complement strand
GATGGAGCAGATGGCGCAGGAGAAGGGCGCGGAGCTCACCCCGGAGGAGCGCCAGCAGTTCTTCCGCGCGCAGATGGAGAAGCTCGGCGAGGAGGTGCAGAAGGAGATGCGCGCCAACGGGTCGTTCGACCAGATGCGCGCCTCCCTCGGCGACATGATCGCCGACTTCTCGCGATGGCAGGAGACCAAGACCGGGCTCCGCAAGGCGTTCGTGGACGGGCTGCGCGCGTCGCTCTCGGATCCGCAGCAGCAGCGCTGGCCGGCGTTCGAGCGCTTCCTGGTGCGCGAGAAGACCCTGCCGCGCAGCACGCTCAGCGGCGAGGGCGTCAACCTGTTCTCCGTGCTCGACGAGGCCGGCCTCTCCAAGGAGACGATCGCCAAGCTGCAGACGGTGATGGACGACTACGAGCTCCAGCTCGACGCCGCGCTGCGGGCCCGCAACGACTTCCTGCTGCAGAACGAGGTCAAGCTCCTGAACTGCGTGCAGGACGGCGACGCGGACGGCGCCCGCAAGCTGGCCGAGCGCGGGCTCTCGCTGCGCGAGCGCGTCCGCGAGGTCAACGACCGGTTCCGCGACGCGATCTGCGCGCAGATCGACGAGGCCGACGCGGGCCGCGTCAAGCAGGCCGCGCTCGCCGCCGCGTACGACCGCGTCTACGGCCAGGACCGCGTCAAGCGCGCCTTCGAGGCGGCGCTGGAGCTCGAGGGCCTGGACGCGGCGGTGCTCGACTCCGTCCGCGGCCTCATGTCGCAGCACGCGCTCGAGGCGGCGCCGCTCAACGACCGGATCGCCAACGCCATCCGCAAGGAGGAGCCGGTCCGCCAGACCGAGGACATGGTGCGCGTGGTCGGCTTCATGTCCGGCGACGTGCCGCTCTCGCAGATGTTCCGCCCGCGCGGCGCCGAGCAGACCGAGTCCAACGAGCTGCTCGAGAAGCGCGCCGAGATGAACGACCGGTATCTCGAGCGACTGCAGGCGCTCCTCTCCGCGGAGCAGTGGGAGTCCATCCCAAAGGGCCGCGAGGGCGGTCGCGGCGGGCAGGGCGGGTTCGCGGCCTTCGGGGCCGGCGGGCCCATCAAGCTCGCCGACCTGCCCGAGCAGGCGCAGGCGCGCATGAAGCAGTACGACAAGAACTCCGACGGCACCATCGACGAGACCGAGCGCCAGGCCATGATGGAGGACTTCCGCCAGCGAGGCGGCCCCGGCATGATGATGGGCGCCGGCGGCGAGGGCGGCGAAGGCCGCGGGAACCGCGGTGGCCGCGGCAACCGGGGCGGCGGCCAGGACCCGAACTGACCGCGTTCACCGCGGTCGCAAGGCTTCCCGGAGACGTTGTCCGCGACTGCAACCGCACGAACTTCGTCCGCGAACTGGTTCTCGGCCGTCCTCGGCCCGATTCCGGGGCTATGTTTGGTCACCGGGCCCCCACGGCCCCGAACCGTCCTAGGAGAATGGTTTCCATCATGAAGATCCGCCACGCCGTCGGTGCCCTCGCGCTCGGACTCGTCGCCTCCCTCGCGATCGCGCACGTCGACGATCCCAAGCTCCGCGACCGCCAGCCGCAGGTGCCCGGGCCGATCATCCAGGGCCAGGCCGCCGCGCTGAACGCGGGCTTCGCGGCGCAGGGCATCGCGCTGAAGTCGTGGCTCCCGCTCAACAACTTCACCGGCAACCCGTCGAGCGCCAACGACTGCTGGGGCTACGTCAGCCCCTCCGGCCGCGAGTACGCGATCATCGGCCTCCGCAACGGCACCGGCTTCGTGGAGATCACCGATCCGTCCGCGCCCGTGATCGTCGGCCACATCAGCGGCCCGAGCAGCCTGTGGCGCTGCCAGAAGGTCTACGGCGCGTACTGCTACGCGGGCAGCGAGGGCGGCGGCGGCGTGCAGGTCATCAGCATGACCAACATCGACGGCACGAACACCTCGCAGCCGCGCGTCTCGCTCGCCACCACCGTCACCACCGGCGGCACCTCGCCGGCCACCCACACGCTGGCCATCGACACCGTCAGCGGCTACCTCTACCGGGCCGGCGGCAGCTCGCAGGGCATCCGCATCTACGACGTCAAGACCAACCCCGCCAACCCGACGTTCGTCGGCCAGTGGAACAACGTCTACGTCCACGAGGCGCAGGTGGTCACCTACACCAGCGGTGCCTATGCCGGCAAGCAGATCGCCTTCTGCTGCGGCGGCGCGAACGGCGGCAACGCCAACACCGGCCTCTACGTCGTCGACGTGACCAACAAGGCCGCCCCGGTGCAGCTCTCCTACACCACCTACACCGGCGCCCGCTACTGCCACCAGAGCTGGCTCTCCAACGACCAGCGCTACGTCTACATCAACGACGAGCTCGACGAGGGCGCCACGGTCAGCGTGTGCACGACCATCGTGATCGACGTGCGCAACCTGGCCTCGCCCACGTTCGTCGGCACCTTCAACAACGGGAACCCGTCCATCGGGCACAACCTCTACATCGGGCAGGGCAACCGGCTCTTCGAGGCCAACTACCGCAGCGGCGTGCGCGTCTTCAACCTGAACGCCAGCGCGACCAATCCGCCCGAGGTGGCGTGGTTCGACACGTACCCCAACGACGACGGCGCCCAGTTCAACGGGCTCTGGAACGTGTGGCCGTACTTCCCGAGCGGCACCTTCATCGGCAGCGACATCGAGCGCGGCCTGTTCGTCTGGCGCTTCGACAACCCGTCGGACCTGAACGACGACGGCGTGATCAACGGCGCGGACCTCGGCCTGATCCTCTCCGGATGGGGCCAGCCCGGCGCCTCGGACATCAACGGCGACGGCATCACCAACGGTGCCGACGTCGGCCTGGTCCTGGCCGCGTGGGGCAACGCCTGACGGCCGCCCTCCTCGACGCCTGAGCGATTCATCCGGCCGGACGCGCAACGCGTCCGGCCGGTTTGCTGTTCAATTGCATCATGCAGATCTCCCGCCGCTCCTTCGTGATGGCGTCGCTGGCGACGCCCTTCGCGTTCCGCACCGTGACGCACCTGAGGCGCAGCGAACCGTGGGCCATGGAGAGGCTGCGCGTGGCCAAGGTCGGCTGCGGCGGCATGGGCACCTCCGACCTGATGGAGGTGGCGGGCCACAAGATGGTCGAGGTGGTCGCGCTCTGCGACGTCGACCGCCGGCACCTCGACGTGCTGCGGCTCGGCGGCAAGGACGACGAGGGGAAGCCCATCCCGCCGAGGTTCCCGAACGCCAGGGCGTTCGCCGACTGGCGGGAGATGTACGCCTCGATCGGCCGCGACTTCGACGCGGTCGTCTGCAGCACGGCCGACCACATGCACGCGCCCATCTCGATGGCCGCGATGAACATGGGCAAGCACGTCTACTGCCAGAAGCCGCTCGCGCAGGGCGCGTGGGAGAACAGGCGGCTCGCCGAGGTAGCGGCATCGAAGCCGGGCATCGTGACGCAGATGGGCACGCAGCGCATCGCCACCAAGTGGCGCCGCTGGGGCGGCAAGCTCCTGCGCGACGGCGTCGTCGGCCCGGTGCGCGAGGTGTACGCATGGACGAACCGCCCGGCAGGCTGGTGGCCGCAGGGGAACCCGCGCCCGGCGGGGACCGACCCGGTGCCCGAGTTCCTGTCCTGGGACCTGTTCCTCGGCGTGTCGCAGTCGCGCCCCTACAAGGACGGGTACACGCCGTTCAACTGGCGCGGCACCGTCGACTGGGGCACGGGCGCCTTCGGCGACATGGGCTGCCACATGCTCGACGTGCCGTTCTACGAGCTCGGCCTCGGTGCGCCGCTCACGGCGCTGTGCACGCCCGTCAAGCCCTCGTCGGACCAGTTCCCCGAGAGCGAGTCCGTGGTGCTGACCTACGCGCCAACGCCCAGGACCTCGAAGGACGGCCTGACGCTCCGCTGGTTCGACGGCGGCAAGTTCCCCGACTTCCGCGCGATCGGGCTGCCGGAGGGCTGGGAGGGCGGCAAGGAGGGCGAGGACGTCGTCAAGGGCGACGGCGGCGTGATCCTCGTCGGCGAGAAGGGGATCCTCTGGTTCCCGATCGAGCATGCGTGGGCGCGGCTGTTCGTGGACGGCAAGCCGGTGACGCTCAACCCCGAGGACCTCGGCCGCTCGAACCACTGGCACGACTGGGTCGACGCGTGCATCGCCGGGAAGAAGGACGCGTGCGTCTCGCGCTTCGAGAAGGGCGGCAGGATGTGCGAGAGCCTCTCGATCGGCGCGATGAGCGCGCTCGAGCCGGGCAGGAAGCTCGAGTACGACGCCGCGTCCTGCACGTTCCGCAACAGCGACGCGGCGAGCGCCGTGCTGAAGCGCGCCTACCGCGCCGGCTGGGAGGTCGAGGGACTGTGAACCGCGCAACGCTCTCCGTCGCGGCCGCCGCGGCCGCCTGCGCGGTCGCGCTGGGCTCGGCCGGCTGTGCCGGGCGCCTCGCCGACCTGGACGGCACCCGTCGAATCACCGCGTGGATCTCCCCGGACGGCGGGCCCGGCGAGGCCGTCGCGGAAGTGACGGGCACCTTCAGCCTGCGCAACCGTTCGCCCGGCACCGTGCGCGTGGAGAGCGTGCGGCTGCCCGTCTCCACCGAGGTGGTGACCGATCCGCCGCTTCCCGCGTCGATCCCGGGCGGGCGCACGCTGCAGGTGAAGGCCACCTGCCGCTTCCGGGCCGCCGACGGCGATGCCGTGAGGACGCTGTTCCTCGAGACCGCGGGCCAGCGGCCGCTCGAACTCGCGGTGGACGGCCGGATCAAGCCCGTGCCGCCGAGCGACGCCGCCGCACCGGCGCCCGTGGGTTCGGCGCCCTGAGCGCGGGGTCAGGCCGGCGGCCTCACCGCACCTGGGCGCGCTCGCGCGCCGCCGACAGCTGGGTGAGCACCACCACGCCGCAGATCGCGGACCCGATGTTGCCCGCGAGCAGCGTGCAGACGTCGAAGACGGCCAGCCGTCCCGCGGACTCCAGGTAGGCGGCGGGCTTGGCGGTGCGCGCGCGGGAGTAGGCGAGCAGCTCGTGGACGCCCAGGATGGCAAGCGGCACGGTGAGGACCACGCCGAAGCAGGTGAGCAGCCAGCCGGCCGCCGCGATCAGGTTCAGGATCCCGGACACCAGCTGCGGCACCGAGACCATGGATGGCGGCCAGTCCGCCGGCATGACCGGCGCGGGAGCCGGGGCGGTGGGCGGGGCAGCACCCGCCGCATCGGCATACGGACCGGCGCCGCCGGCGGCCGCGACGCCTGCCTCCGCCGGTTCCGCACCGAACGCCGCGGCCAGGCCGGGCACGAGCGTGGCATCGTTCCACGGACCGTGCTCGGACGTCCCGACCTGCGTGGTCGCGACGACGCGCGACTCCGCGATCCACCGCTCCATGGTCGCCCTGTCCACGGGACCGTAGGTGCGTCCGTCCGAGCCGATGATCCAGTAGGTGGTCATGACCTAGTACTATACCGACTACACTACCGGGCGCAAGGCCCCGTCCGCCATTTCTACAATCCCGCGGTGGTCTCGCTCCTGCCGGCTCCCTGGATGTCCGAGGGCGACCTGCTCCGCGCCGCGACGGCGGTGGCGGGCGGGTCCGGCCATCCGGCGGCCGAGGAGCTGTTCCGGGAGGCGTCCGCGCGCTCCGTCCGGCTTGTGCCCGCGGTCAACTGCGACCGCCCGGGGGGCGGCGCGGCCGGCGTGGTGGCTGGGTCGCGGGTGCTGCTCGGGTCGCCGGAGTTCCTCCTCGACCAGTGCGTCGACCTGTCCGCGGCGCCCCCGATGGAGACCGACTGGACGACGCTCTTCGTCGCGGTGGACGGGCGCTTCGCCGGCGTCGTGCGCGTCGAGCCGTGGTGAGCCGCGCGGACGCACGGGCCGCGTATCGTCCCGGCCCGTGCCGGCCCTCGAGCGCGTGGAGCATCCCTGCGGCGTCGTGACCTACCGGAGCGCGCTCCTCGCCGCGCACGGGTTCGCGCACGCGTTCTCGACGCGCATCGGCGGCGTCAGCGCGGCCCCGTTCGACTCGATGAACCTGGGCGTGGCGCAGGCCCCCGGCGAGGCCGACCCCGATGCGAACATCGCCGAGAACGCCGCGCGGCTGATGCGCGCGATCGGCGCCGGCGACCGGCGGATGGTGCGCGTGCGGCAGGTGCACGGCGCGGCGGTCCACGCGTGCCGGGGTCACGAGGCGTTCGGCGCGACCGTGGCGGAGGCGGACGCGGTGGTCTCGGTGCACCGCGACTGCGCGCCGTGCGTGCGGACCGCGGACTGCGTGCCGGTGCTGGTCGCGTGCGCGCGCACCGGCGCCGTGGCGGCCGTCCACGCCGGGTGGCGCGGGATCGTTGCGGGCGTGGTCGGGCAGGCCGTGGCGGCGCTTTCCCGGGCGACCGGACGCGGCGACGGCCTGGTGGCCGCGATCGGCCCCTGCGCCGGCCGGGACCGCTACGAGGTGGGCCCCGAGGTGGCGGCGGAGTTCGCCTCGGCCGTCGGGCGCGGCTTCGTCCTGCCCCCCGGCGGAGCGCGCCGCAAGGAGCACATCGACTGCTTCGGCGCGGTGCGCGCGCAGCTCGTCGCCGCGGGGATCGCCCCCGACCTGGTCGACGGCGAGGAGCTCTGCACGATCGCGGGCGCCCGAGACTTCTTCAGCTACCGGCGCGACGGCGCGCGCGGCGGCCGGCTGGGCGCGGTGATCGCGCCGCGCTGACGGTCAGCGCACCTCGATCCGCCTTGCCCGCACCACGAACAGTCCCGCGTCGTTCCGCTCGACCACGGTGCCCGTGACCGCGACGGTGGCGAGCGGCTCGAGGCCCGCGGTCCCCTGCAGCGCGACGGCGAGCGGCCTGCCGTCGGCGCCCGCGACCTCGACCGTGGCCGTGCCCGCCCGCATCTTCGCGCGGTCCTCGCAGCAGTAGTCCCACGGAGTCCTGCAGTGGTCCGGGTCGTCCATGTCCGAGCAGGCGACGAGCGCCGGGTCCACGATCGTGAAGACGGCACGGCCCGCGACGAAGGGGCTCTCGCTGCCGCCGATCCGCCCGACCACGACCACCTCGTCTCCCTGCCTGGCCGAGGCCTTGGCCGCGGCGACGTGCGTTCCCTGCGCGGGTCCGCGGACGACGAGTCCCTCGGGAAGACCGACGTCCGGCGCGGCCGCGGCGGGCTTCGGTGCGCCGTCGCTTCCGCACGCGGCGAGCGGCAGGAGCGCGAGCAGCGCCAGGGCAGTCAGCGCCTGGGCGGGGATTGCGGCGACGGGTACGTTCCTCATGGTTTCTCCTTGTGATCGTTCCAGGGGGTCAGTCCGACTTGAGCGCGACGGTGAGCGGGACGCGGAGGCAGCGGACGGCGGGCGCGATGCAGCCGGCGACGCCGACCAGGAGGCCGGCCGCCAGCCCGACCGCCACCACGGTCTCGTCGATGCGGATCCCGAAGGTGCCCATCGAGAAGCGGATGGCGATGCCGTCCACGAAGGCGAGCGCGGCGCCCACCGCAAGCAGCGCGCCGGCGAGCGACGCGACCAGGCTCTCCTGCAGCATGCTCGCGACGACCGCCGCGCGCCCGAATCCGAGCACCTGCAGCATGGCGAGCTCGCGGATGCGTCCCGCGAAGGCGGCGAACATCGTGCTCAGCCCGCCGAGGAGCGCGCCCGCCGCGACGAGCGCCGCGCTGGCCAGGACCATGACGCGCACCGGGCGGTAGAACGCGCTCTGCGACGCGTAGTAGGCGGGTTCGTGTATGGCGCTCAGCTCCAGGTCGATGCGCCGCTGCGCGAAGGCGTCCACGTCGGAAGGCTCCGCGCCCGGGGCGAGACCGACCACCAGTCCGGAGACCGTCTCGCGCTGCGTGAGGACCAGGACGTCGTCGAGCGGCGCCCACGCCTCGCCGTCCATGACGGTGCCGGGCGCGCGGAACAGGCCGACGACGCGGAACGGCCGGCCGTCGAGGAGCACCTCCGGCAGCGCCCCCGCCTCGGCCGCCGACGCAAGCCCGCGCTCGAGCGCCGCCGGGTCGAATCCCGCGCCGCGCGCCGCGCTCGCGCCCAGCGCCACCTCGTTCGTCCCCGACTCGGGGGCGCGCCCGGCCGTCATCCGCACCTGCGGATGCACCAGGAACGCGGTCGGCGTCACGCCGCGCACCAGGCCCGTCCGGTTCGCGGGGTCCGTCCCGACCGCCGGGTCGCGCGCCGCCACCGTGAGCGCGACGTTGATCTCGGGGCTCGCGAGGGGCCGCCCGTCCCAGCTGCCGATCGAGCGAAGGCCGGCCGCCACCGTGTCCGCCACGGCCCGCGGGATCTCGCTCCGCTCGACGCTCTCCTCGCTGCCCGCGCCGAGGAGGAGCACGTTGCGTTCGTGACCGCTCGCGCGGAGCGCCCGATCCATGCCCAGCGCGAAGCCCGCGCCCGCCATGGCCAGGAGCGCCACCAGCGCCGCACCGCCGACCGACAGCAGGAGCCGTGCCGGGCTTCGCCCGAGGTTGCGCGTCGCGTAGCTCGCAGGGAGGAACCTCATGGCGTGCACCTCATGCCGTGCGGAATCCCTGCACGATCTCGCTCCGTGCCGCGCCCCACGCGGGGATCGCGCCCGCGAGCGCACCGAGCAGCGTCGCGAGCGCGACGCCGGCGGCGGTCGCGCGCGGGTCCGCGGCCACCTCGACGGAGACGCCCTCCATGCCGAAGGTCAGGCGCGCCGCGGAGAGCGCAAGGTGGGCGCCGGCCGCGCCGATCGCCCCGCCCGCCAGCCCGAGCATCGCCGCCTCGAGCACCACGATCCACGCGACGCCGCCCTCCGTCCAGCCGAGCGTGCGGAGGATTGCATGGTCCCGGACCCGGTCACGCACCGCGAGCGCGATGGAGTTCGCGATGAGCGCGAACACCGCCGCCAGGCTCGCCCAGCCGACCACGCTCGCGAAGGAGACGAGCACCACGACGTCGCGCGCCGCCCGCGCCACGAACGCGCTCGCGGCCCGCGTCGAGGTCGGGAACTGGTCGGCGGCGAACCGCTCGTCGATCGCGCGGGCCACGTCCTCGAGCCGCGCGGGATCGTCCACCTGCACGTCGAACTGCGTGACGATGCCGCCCGTGCCGCCGCGCTGCACCGACTCCTGCAGGAAGGACAGGTGCGCGTACGCCGAGTTCCGGTCCTGCGGGTCGTCGCTCTCGAAGACGCCCGCCACCCATGCGCGCACGCCCGCGGCGTCGAATCGGTCGCCCGCGCGCAGCCGACGCCGCTCGGCGAGCCCCGCGCCCACGAGCACCGCGTCGCCGCGCGTTCCCCAGTCGGCCGCGCTCCCGGACACGAATCGCGCGCCCCGCAGGTGGTCCTCCAGGTAGCCGCCCTCCGGCACGCCGCGGAAGGTGACCACGTCGAGCGACGCGCGGCAGTTGTTCACCACGATCTTCACCGGCACCGCGGATCGGACGCCGGGGATCTCCTCGATCGACCGCTCGTAGGACTGCGGCAGCTGGCTCGCGAACGGGCAGAACCGGTTCTTCCGGTAGACGACCAGCCGCGTCTCCGCGGCGCCGGCGTCCGTCGCGCGCCGGACGCCGTCGCGCATGCTCTCCACGAAGGAGAAGAGGAACGTGGCCGCCGCGATGCCGGCCACCGTGAGCCCGGTGCGCGCCGGGCGGCGCGACAGGTTGCGCCAGGTGAAGGGGACCGAGCGAAGGAACGGGATCATGCGCGTGCGCCTCCCGGCACGGCATCGACGATCTTCCCCTTCTCGAGGTGCACGGTGCGCCCCGCGCGCGCCGCGGTCGCCGGGTCGTGCGTGACCATCACGATCGTCTGCCCGCGCTCGCGGTTCAGGCGCGCGAGCAGGTCCATCACCTGCGCGGCACTCGCGCGGTCGAGGTCGCCGGTCGGCTCGTCGGCGAGCAGGAGCGTCGGCTGCGTCACGATGGCCCGCGCGATGGCGACGCGCTGCTCCTGCCCGCCCGAGAGCTGGCGCGGGTAGTGCGAGTGCCGGTCGGACAGGCCGACGGTCGCGAGCGCCTCGGCGGTGCGGCGGTGCCGCTCGGCGGCGCCGATCGCGTGCAGGAGGAGAGGCAGCTCCACGTTCTCGTACGCCGTGAGCACGGGCACCAGGTTGTAGAGCTGGAAGATGTAGCCGACCGTCGCGCTGCGCCACGAGGCCAGCCTGCTCCGCGAGAGCGCGGCGATGTCCGTGCCGCCGATGCGTATCGAGCCGCCCGTCGGCCGGTCGATGCCTGCGAGCAGGTTGAGGAGCGTGGTCTTCCCGCTCCCCGACGGACCCATCAGCGCGACGAAGCTGCCCGCCTCGACGTCGAGGTCGACGTCCTGAAGGGTGTGGATGGTCTCGGCGCCGCGCGCGTAGTCGCGGCGGAGCGACCGGCACTCAATCGCGGACATCGGAGCCTCCTTCCGGGCGGTCGCGCCACGCGTCCGAGGCGCGCACGCGCGATCCGGCCGCCGGTGCCGTCGCCGGGTCGGCTGCGACCAGGTCGCCGGCGCGCAGGCCGGAGCGCACCTCGGTCCAGCCGTCGTGACGCGCGCCGACCTCCACCTGGCGGCGCTCCAGGGTCCCGCGGCCGTCCTCGAGCCCGGCCACCACGAGCACCGCGCTGCCGCCCGCACCGGTCTCGACCGCGCGGTCGGGCAGCCAGATGGCGGTCTTCGCGCCGCCTGCCGGGGTGCGGGCGCCCGGCGGCGCTGCCGGGTCCGTCGCGCCGCCCCGCGGGAAGAGGCGCACCCGGGCCAGCATGTCAGGCTTGAGCTCGGCCGCGGGTGCCTCGATGCGGACCTTCGCCTGCACGGTGTTCTTGGCGATGTCCGCCTGGTGCACCACGCGCACCACCTCGCCGCGGAAGGTGCGTCCGGGCAGCACGTCCAGGACGATCTCCGCGCGGTCGCCGGCGGCGATGCGGCCCGCGTCCGCGAGCGGGACGTCGGCGCGCACCTGCAGGCTCGCGGGGTCGTAGAGCTCCACGAGCGGCTTCGCGTCCTGCATGCCGCCGGCGGGCATCCCGGGGACGGCGAAGCGCGCCATCACCACGCCGGCAACGGGCGCGCGGACCTTCGTGCGGTCCACGGCGAGGGCGCGCATCGCCGCCTCCGCCTCCGCGGCCTGCACGGCGGAGCGCATGGCGTCGATGCGCAGCCCGAGGCGCGCGACCTCGCCCGCGCTCGCGGCACCGGTCGCCACCAGGGGCGACTTGCGGTCGAACTCGTCCTGCATCTCGGCGGCCTTGGCGCGCGTCTCGGCCAGGGCCGCCTCCGCCAGGCGGAGCGCGATCCGCTGCTCGTCGTCCACCAGTTCCACGAGCACCTGGCCGGCGTCGACGCGGTCGCCCTCCAGGACGTGGACCGCGCGGACGATGCCGGGCGTGAGGGCCGGCACCAGCACCGGGAAGGGAGCGGGCTCCACCCAGCCGGGGGCCTGCACGGGCGGCCCTTCGGCGGCCGTCGCGGCGGGCGCGCCGCCGCCTGCGCCGCCGGCGCGTACCGAGACGGGAACCACGTCGACCGTCGGCACGGGAAGCAGCGTGCGCCACCCGGTCCACGCGAGCGCCGCGGCGGCGAGCGAGACGAGCGCCGCGGGAATCGCGATCCGGGAGAGGAACCGCCCGGGAGGTGCGGGGATGTTCGTCGTCATTCCATCTCCTCCAGCGCCGTGAAGCCGAAGTCGGGCATCGGGCCGGCGCTCACCGCGCCTGCGGAGCCCATGCCGGAACCCATGCCGCCGCCCGCACCTCCCGCGCCCGGCATCGACGGCAGGCGGCCGCCGGCCAGCGCGCGCTCGAACGCGATGCACGCCAGCGCGCGGTCGCGCTCGGCGCGGGCCAGCTGCAGGCGGTAGTGGTTCTCCTGGTGCTCGGTGCGCCAGAGGTCGACCGCGCGTCGTTCGCCCGCGTCCACCGCCTGCGCGAGGAGCATGCGGGACGCCGCGAACGCCTCGATCGTCCGCGTGCGGAGCGTGGCCGCATGGTGCTCGGCGGCGGCGACGTCCGCGACCGCGCGCCGGGCGTCGATCATGGCGCGCTGGCGGACGCGGTCGGCGTCGATGCGCGCGATCTCGGCGTCCGCCCGGGCCGCGGCGACGCGGAATCGCCCGTCGTTGAAGACGGGAAGCTGCGACTCCAGCATCACCATGGCCGACTGCCCGGCCTCCATGTCCTGCTCGTAGCCGGCGCCCAGCATGAGCGTGGGCAGCCGGCCGGTGGCCGCCAGCGCCGCGCGCGCCTCGGCGCCCTCCGCGCGCGCCTCGGCGGCGCGGATGTCCAGCCGGCGCTCGTCGACCAGCGCGGCGAGCGCCTCGTGGTCGTCGCCGGCCGGGACCTCCGGAAGCGGGCATTCGGCGACGGCCTGCGCGACGCCGCCCGCGGCGATCGACCATCGCAGGTGGTGGCTGCCGCGGCCGATGGCCTCGAGCAGCCGCGTCTTCGCGGAGACCGCAGCGACGTCGGCTTCCATCACGCGGTTGGCGGCCTCCGCCGCGTTCATGCGCGCGCGATTCACCGCGGCCCGTCCCGACTCGCCGGCGGCCAGCGCGGATTCCTCGGCCCTGAGGACGCGCGCCGCCACCTCCGCATCGCGGCGCGCGAGCTCCGCCTGCTCCGTCGCGGACGCCGCCTCGATGTAGGCGCCGCGCACCTCGGCGACGGTGGCCACGACCATCGCCGCGGACTCGAGCAGCATGCTCCGAAGCTGCGCGTCCGCCTCGCCGACGATGGCGTCGCGCTTCCAGAGCCAGTCGACCTGCGCGGCGAGCATGGCCAGGACCGGGACGACGCCCATGTCGAGCGGCGCGCCCACCGCCAGGTTGAGCGTCGGGTTCGGCGCAAGCTGTGCGTCCCCGAGCGCCGCGCGCCGGCGGTCGGCCTCGGCGAGCGTCCGGCGCAGCATCCGGTTCTCCGAGAGCGCGCACCGGATGGCGGCGTCCGCGGTCAGCGCGGCTTCGCCGTCCCAGGCATCGCTCGGCCGGTCCCACGGGACGGCGATCGCCGCCTCCACGGTGCCGTCGGGCCGGGCCAGGCGGGCGTCGAGGGCGGGTGCGGCGTCGACCAGGGTGGGGCCGTGCTCGGCGGTGCAGCCGGCCGCAAGCGGCAGGGCCGTCAGGAGCAGCGACTGTGCGATCCGGTGTCGGGCGGCCCGCACGGCGCGGGCGGCGTGGAAGCGGTCCATGGCGATCGTCTCCGGGGAGGCATGCGACAGCGCCGCGGCGCGCGCCGCGGCAGCTCGGTGCAGCCCACGGTCAGATCACCAGGACGGAATGCAGCGCAAGCGCCGAGCGTCCGGCGGGCCGCGGCGGCGGGCCGGTGTCGCGGGCGAGCGTGCCGCGGCCCGGGCCTGCGCCGGGCATCGCGGCGATCGCGTCGGCGAGGAGCATGGTGGCCACCGCGTCCAGTTCCGGCGCAAGGTCCGGCACGGGCACGGAGGTCGGCATCTGCGGATTGCGGTCCTTGCAGGCCGCGCAGCAGTCGTGGTTGCGGCCGGGAGCGCGGTCGTCGGGGCCGCCGCAGCACCCCTCGTCAGCCGCGGCCGGCTCTGCCGGTGAGGCGTCGGCGGAATCGCAGCAGCCACGGCCCGCGTCGTCACAGCATGCCTGCCGCGCGTCGCCGCGATCGCCGTGGAACGCAGCCTGCACGGCAGCGCGCACCTGGCAGCAGCAGACCGGGGTCCACGCCGCGAGGATCGCCAGGAGGGTTTGCCGGAGCACGGTCCGCACGATGGTTCGACTGTAGCACAGGATCCGACGAGGCAATGCAATCCCCGGCCGCTTGGTGCCCGCGGCGGGAAGCCGGAAGGCCCCGCGGCCGTCCCTGGCCTGCGGGTCGTTCCGGTAAGGCGTCAGCGGCGGGCGGGCCGTCGGTGCCTGGCGCGCGCAGCCGCGAGTCCGGCGGCGGCGATGGTCAGCGTGGCCCCCGGGGCAGGGACCGTCGATGCGGTTCCGGGCGTGTCGGCGGACCAGGATCCGTACTCGCCGATCCGCCATCCGTCCGTCGACAGCCATGCGTGCGGCGGCATGCCGCCGGTCGCCGTGAGCTGTACCGGCCCGACGACCACGGTCGCGTACGTCGGTTCGGGCGTGCCCGACCGCACGAACGCCACCGCATCGAGCAGTTCGGTCCACGGCGCCGCGTCCAGGACGCCGTCGTTGCCGGGGTCGAGGTCCATGCCGACGGTCCCGCCGAACTGGCGCACCAGCATGTACGTCACCGAGTCGGAGTTCTCCAGGTTCATGGAGTCGCCCGATCCGATCACCGCGCGCGTCGCCGCCTTGTCCACCGAGAGCCGCGCGCCGCCGAACTCGGTCACGCCGAAGCTCGCCTCGTGCGCGACCAGCATGCCGTTGGCGCCGAGCGTCCATGCGGAGAGGTCGATGGCCGCCTCGACCACGCCGCCCGGATCCGAGCCGCTGTCGCCGATCGCGAGGAACCAGACGCCCGCGAGCGACGCGCCGGCCCGACCCGCGATCTCCACGTACTCGTCCGTGTCGCTCCCCTGCTGGTCGATGCGCAGTTCCGTGATGCGCATCGCGTGCGTCGGCTGGTCCGTGCCCGCTCCCGATGCGAAGCCCGCGAGTCCCGCGAGCGCGGGGCCGGCGGCGATCGCGGCCGTGCATGCCGCCAGAATCCGTGTCGTTCCCTCTGTCATGGCGTGTCTCCCTGCGGCCGAGCCGCGAGCATCCTGCGCGGCCCGAATCTAGGGCCGGGGCGGAAGTTCTCGGTACGGGCGGGGGAATTTCCTTCCTGGCGGTTGGGATTGCGGTCAATTTCCGCTCCCGGCATTGCCCGAGCCGCACCGGCGGGGGAGAATCAGGCGATGCTCCGATCCACCGCCTTGCTTGCGTCGCTCTCCGCCCTCGTGGCGCCTGCCGCCGCCGCGGAGACCCTGCTCCTCATCCCGGACACCGGTGCCGACAAGGTCTGGGCCTTCAGCGCCTTCGACGGGTCGGTGGTCTCCAGCAACTACATCCCCAGCGACGGCCGCATGAAGCAGGTGATGCAGGTGGTGCAGCTGCCGGGGGGCACCATCCTCATGTCGGACCCCGGGACCAGCCAGTCCTGCGACGCGGGCGACGGGATCCGCGAGTACACCCCGTGCGGCCAGTACATCCGCACCGTCGCGTCGACCGCCGAGGGCGTCTGCAACCCCGAGGGCATCTGCGTCGCGTACGGCAAGGTGTGGTTCGTCCGGCTCTACGACGCCGCGCAGGAGGACGTTCCCGGCCGCTCCGCGATCTGGAGCATGACCTACGACGGGCTGGGCCTCACGGAGTCCTGCCCGGCAACCGTGCTCGACAAGCCCTGGGGCATCCTTCCCTTCCAGGGCGGACTGCTGGTCTCGGACAGCACCGACGACAACGTGGAGCGGATCCAGCCGTTCGGGTGCGTGTCGTCGGCGCCCTTCGTGGACTCGAACGGCGTCACGTCCGTCAACTTCCCGCAGCAGATGGCGCTCCTCCCCGACGGCGGGGTGGCTATCGCCGGCTTCAGCTCCCCGTCGGGCCTCTACTTCTTCACCGCCGCCGGCGACTACGTCTACACGCACCTGCCCGCGGTCTCGTGCCGCGGCGTCTATCCGCTGGGCAACGGCGAGATCCTCTACACGGGCGGCACCCGGGTGCTGGCGTACGACCCGAAGACCTTCACGGAGCGGGACATCGTCAACCAGTCCGGGGCGAGCT
>JBILFU010000177.1:0-4656 GCA_044351405.1 Phycisphaerales bacterium | reverse complement strand
CTGGAACACGATCTGGTCGTGCTCGCGGAGCGAGGACCACACGTGCGGCTCCTCGAGCTGCGCGCCGACGTAGAGGAACCGCTCGTCCCAGAGCATCTTGGCGCGGGTGCGGTACGCGGGCCGCGGCCTCCGGTCGCCCTCGATGTCCACGAAGTCGTCGGTCCACGGGGCGCCCGCCCACGCGCCCTGCTCGAGCGAGCCGCCGATGGCGGGCGGTTCCTTCGCGTAGGGCGCACGGTACGCAAGCGGCTCCGCGAGCGGCGCGGAGACCGCGGGCGCGCGCCACGTGGAGCACGCGGCGGCGAGGGCCTGGGTCACGGCCATCGCCGCCGCCGCGGTCACGCCTGCGCGCGCACCGGCGGTCACTTCCGCTTGCCCTTCCCGGCGGGCTTGCCGGCCTTGCCCTTCTTGCCGGCCTTCGCCTTCTTGCCGCCCTTCCCCTTCCTGCCGCCCTTCGGGCTGGTGCCGAGCTCGACCGCGGCCTTCGCCGCCGCGAGGCGCGCCACCGGCACGCGGAACGGCGAGCAGCTCACGTACGCGAGGCCGACCCTCTCGAAGAACCTGATGCTCGCCGGGTCGCCGCCGTGCTCGCCGCAGATGCCGAGCTTGATGTCCGGGCGCGTGGCCCGGCCGCCCTGGCAGGCGATGTCGACGAGCCTGCCGACGCCGCCCACGTCGATCGACGCGAACGGGTTGTCCTTCGTGATCTCGAGCTCCTGGTACTTCGGCAGGAAGCTGCCGGAGTCGTCGCGGCTCATGCCGAGGCCGGTCTGGGTCAGGTCGTTCGTGCCGAAGCTGAAGAACTGCGCGGTCTCGGCGATCTGGTCCGCCGCGATGGCCGCGCGCGGGAGCTCGATCATGGTGCCGACCTGGTACTCGAACCGCTGCTCGGTGGCCTCCATGACCTCCTTCGCCACGCGGTGCACCAGCTCGGCCTGCAGGTCGAGCTCGCGCTTGAAGCCGACGAGCGGCACCATCACCTCGGGCTTGGTGCGGACGCCCGACTTCTCGCAAGCGGCGGCCGCCTCGAAGATCGCGCGGACCTGCATCTCGGTGATCTCGGGGAACACCACGCCGAGGCGGCAGCCGCGGAATCCGAGCATCGGGTTGAACTCGTGCAGCTCGTGCACGCGGCGCTCGATCTCCTCCGCCGGCACCTTGAGCTTGCGGCCGAGGTCGGCCTGCTGCTCCTTCGTGTGGGGCAGGAACTCGTGCAGCGGCGGGTCGAGCAGGCGGATGCACGCGGGCTTGCCCTCGAGCGCGCGGAAGATTCCGTCGAAGTCCGCGCGCTGGTACGGGAGCAGCTTGGCGAGCGCGCGCTTGCGGCCCTCGGTGTCGCGTGCGAGGATCATCTCGCGCATCGCGTCGATGCGGTCGCCCTCGAAGAACATGTGCTCGGTGCGGCAGAGGCCGATACCCTCGGCGCCGAACGCGACGGCCTGCTTCACCTGCTCCGGCGTGTCCGCGTTGGTGCGGACGCCGAGGCGGCGGTAGCGGTCGGCCAGGTCCATGACGAACTCGAAGTCCCGGTAGACGCGGCTCTCCTTCGGCTTCATCGTGCCGGCGACGAGCACCTGCTTCAGCTCGCTGTCGGCGGTGTCGATCCTGCCGTCGATCACCTCGCCGGTGGTGCCGTTGATCGAGAGGAAGTCGCCCTCGCGGAGCGTCTTGCCCGCGCAGGTCATGGTGCCCGCGTGGTAGTCGATGGCGATCTCGCCCGCGCCCGCCACGCACACCTTGCCCATCTGGCGGGCGACCAGCGCCGCGTGGCTCGAGACGCCGCCGCGGGTGGTGAGGATGCCGTCCGCGGCGATCATGCCGCGCAGGTCCTCGGGGCTCGTCTCGATGCGCACGAGCACGACGTTCTTGCCCTTGCGAGCCAGCTCCTCGGCCTTGCTCGCGCTGAACGCGATCTCGCCGCACGCGGCACCCGGGCCCGCGGGCAGGCCCTTGGTCATGATGCGGCCGGACTTGCGCGCCGCCTCGTACGCCGAGCGGTCGAACACCGGCTGGAGCAGCTGGTTCATCGCCTCCGGGTCGGCGCTCCTCATGGCGTGCTCGGGGGTCATCAGCCCCTCCTTCACCATGTCGTGCGCGATGCGGACGTAGGCCAGCGCCGTGCGCTTGCCGTTTCGGGTCTGCAGCATCCAGAGCTTCTTGCGCTCGATGGTGAACTCGAAGTCCTGCACGTCGCCGAAGCGCTTCTCGAGGGTCCTGCGGACCTTGTCGAGCTGCCTGAAGCTCTTGGAGAGGATCTTGTCCTTCTCCATGTGGGCGACCGGCAGCGGCGTGCGCACGCCCGCCACGACGTCCTCGCCCTGCGCATTCACCAGGTACTCGCCGTAGAAGACGTTCTCGCCGTTCGCGGGGTCACGGGTGAACGCCACGCCGGTGGCGCAGTCGTCTCCCATGTTGCCGTAGACCATCGCCTGCACGTTGACGGCGGTGCCCCACTCGTGCGGGATCTTGTACTTGTTGCGGTACACGATCGCGCGGTCGTTGTTCCAGCTGCCGAAGACGGCGCCGACGGCGCCCTCGAGCTGCTTCATCGGGTCGTCCGGGAACTGCTTCCCGGTCCAGCGCCGCACCAGGTCCTTGAAGCGCTTCACCAGCTCCTTCAGGTTCTCCTCGGTGAGCTGCGTGTCCTCGGTGACGCCGACCTCGCGCTTGAGGCCGTCCATCACCTCCTCGAACGGCTCGTGGTCGTTCTCGTGCTTCTTCTGGACGCCCATCACGACGTCGCCGTACATCTGCACGAAGCGGCGGTAGCAGTCCCACGCGAAGCGGCCGTTCGAGGTGGCCTTCTTCAGCGCCTCGACGGTCACGTCGTTGAGGCCGAGGTTGAGGATCGTGTCCATCATGCCCGGCATCGAGTCGCGGGCGCCGGAGCGCACCGAGACGAGCAGCGGGTCGCGACGGTCGCCGAACTTCCTCTTCACCTCGCGCTCGATCGTGCGGAGGCCGTCCTTCACCTGCTTCGGGAGCTTGTCGGGGAACCTCCTGCCGTTGTCGTAGTACCAGGTGCAGACGTCCGTGGTGATGGTGAAGCCGGGGGGCACCGGCAGGCCCATGCGCGCCATCGCGGCGAGGTTCGCTCCCTTGCCGCCGAGCAGCGCCTTCTGCGTGCCGTCGCCGTCCGTGCGGCGTCCGAAGGAATAGACCATCTGCTTGGGGGCGGGGGTGCCCTTCTTGCCGTGCTTGCCCATGTCTGTTGCGCCTGTCCGGTGACCGGGCGAACGCCGCCGACGCGGCGACGAACGCCCGAGAAATGCGTGCGTGCGCGGCAAAAGCCGCGGACCGCGAATGCTAGCGCATCGCCATACGATCCGGCGGCCGCGGATTGCCGCGGCTTGCGCGATGCAGCGGGAAACGCACCATCTCTCGCCGGAGTCGGCGGCCGCCCACTGGCCCGCGGAACGCGGGCTCGCGGCCCTCCTCACCGGGTCCGCGGACCCGCGCTGGGGACGCTGGAGCGTGCTGGCGGAGCCCTGTCGCACCGTGGCCGCGCACGACGCGGACCACGCGCTGCGCGCCGTCGAGGAGGCGTCGTCCGACGGCGGCACCTGGATCGTGGCGCTCGCGTACGAGCTGGGCGCCGCGTTCGAGCCGCTGGCGCTTCCCCGCGGGCGGCGGCCCGACGACGGATGGCCGCTCGCGATCCTGGTGCGCTGCGGCGCCGCGGCGACGCACGACCACGCATCTGGCGCGTGGAGCGCGCACGGCCCCGGCGGCGGGGACCTCCTCGCGGAGATCGCCGCGCGCGCCGCCCGCGGCGAGCGCGACCTCCCCGACGCCCGCATCGAAGGCCTGGAGCCGGACGTCCCGCGCGCCGAGTTCGAGCGCATGGTCGCCCGCGCGGTCGAGTACGTCCGCGCCGGCGACATCTTCCAGGCGAACGTCGCGCAGCGGTTCTCGGCGCGCTGGCACGGTTCGCCGCGGGCCGTGCTGCACGCGGCGCTGCGCGCGGCGCGCCCGCGCTACGGCGCGTACCTCGAGCACGGTCGCCACGCGCTCGTCGGGATGAGCCCCGAGCTGTTCCTGGACATGGACCGCGCGGCCGGCACCGCGACCAGCCGCCCGATCAAGGGCACCCGCGCCTTCCACGAGGACCCGGCCGAGCTGCTGGCGAGCGCGAAGGACGCGGCGGAGCTCCACATGATCGTCGACCTGATGCGCAACGACCTCGGGCGCGTCGCGCGGCCCGGCGGCGTCGCGGTGCGCGTGCCGCGCCAGGTGGAGAGCCACGAGACCGTGCACCACTGCGTCTCCGAGGTGCACGCGGTGCTGCGCCCGGGGGCGCGGCCCCTCGACCTGCTGCGCGCCGCGTTCCCGCCGGGATCCGTGACGGGCGCGCCGAAGGTCCGCGCGATGCAGGTGATCGACGCCCTGGAGCCGTGCGCGCGCGGCATGTACTGCGGGGCGGTCGGCGTGATCTCGCCGGAGCGCATGGAGCTCAACGTGTCGATCCGCACGATCATGCTCGCGCGCGGCGGCGACGGCGACGCGTCGCCTGGCATGCTGCGCTACTCCGCCGGATGCGGCATCGTCGCGGAGAGCGACCCGCGCCACGAGTACGAGGAGAGCATCCACAAGGCCGCGGTGCTCGTGCGCACCGCGCACGCGCTCAGCGCTGCTGGCGCGCCTCGAGCGTCCTGA
>JBILFU010000176.1:0-4671 GCA_044351405.1 Phycisphaerales bacterium | reverse complement strand
ACGATCGTCATGCCGATGCCGAACGCCTGGCGCACCCAGCCGATCGACTCGACGGAGTAGCCGAGGCCCTTCATGAGGAGCGGCGTCGTGATCGCGTTGGCCAGCTGGTCCGGCAGCTTGAAGAGGAGGACGAAGAGGACGAGCGCCCAGAAGCGCGGCCCCCAGGCCTCCCAGAACGCGGCCACCGGGGCCACCACGGCCTCGCGCACGCCGGGCCGGGGGCGCGCCAGGTCGGGTTCGCGCGCGCAGAGCGTGGCCACGACTCCCACCGCCATCGAGGCGGCGCCGACGAGCGCGGCGGTCCGCCATCCGATCGATCCCGCGGACATCAGGATGCCGGCCCCCAGCGCGACGAACGCGATCCGGTAGCCCGTGACGAACGTGCTCGCACCGGCGCCCATCTCCTCCGGGCGCAGGCTCTCGGCGCGGAAGGCATCGGCCACCGCATCCTGCGTGGCGGAGAGGAACGCCACCGCGGCCACCAGCGCCAGGAACGCTCCCCGGTCGGCCGGGCCGACCAGTCCGAGGAGAAGCAGCCCCGCAAGCGCCCCGCACTGCGTGAGGAGGAGCCAGCCGCGGCGCAGGCCCAGCCGCCCGAGCCCCGGCACCGGCAGCGCGTCGACCATCGGCGCCCACAGGAACTTGAGCGCGTACGGGATGGTCCAGAAGCCGAGCACGCCGAGCGCCTGCAGGTCCCAGCCCTCGGCCGTGGCCCAGGCGGTCGCGATGTCCGTGATCATCACGAACGGCAGCCCGCCCGCGAACCCGAGCGCGAGCAGCACCGCCATCGGACGGTTGAGGTAGAGCGCCAGGAACGAACGCGCGCCGCGCGCGACGCGGTCGGCGGATGCCGGTTCCTGCGACTCTTTCCGTGGGGGCCCGTCCGTGGCCATGCTCGGAGGCTACGCGCGCCGACCGGTCACACCGCGGCCGGGACCCGCGCCTCGAGCGCCTTGGCCATCATGGCGCCGAGGTCGGCCGGGCTCTCCGCCACCGCCAGCCCGGACTTCCGCAGCGCGTCCATCTTTGCCTGCGCGGTGTCGTCCGCGCCGCCGATGATGGCACCCGCGTGGCCCATGCGCCGCCCCGGGGGAGCCGTCCGGCCCGCGATGAACGCGACCACCGGCTTGTGCGGCATGTTGGCCTGGATCCAGCGGCCGGCCTCCACCTCGTCGGTGCCGCCGATCTCGCCGATCATGATCACGCCCTCGGTGTCCTGGTCGGCCGCGAACATCTCGAGGACGTCGATGAAGTTCATCCCCTTCACCGGGTCGCCGCCGATGCCGACGCACGTGGACTGGCCGATCCCGCGCTCGGAGGTCTGCCACACCGCCTCGTACGTCAGGGTGCCGGAGCGGCTCACGATGCCGACCGCCTTGCGCGTCGAGGCATCGAGCCGGTGGGTGTGGATGTAGCCCGGCATGATGCCGATCTTGCAGCCGCCCTCGTAGCGCCCCGCGGTACCGGTCCTGCGGCCCGGCGTGATGACGCCCGGGCAGTTCGGGCCGACGAGCACGGAGTCCGGGTAGCCGGCGAGCCGCGCGCGCACGCGCACCATGTCCTGCACCGGGATGCCCTCGGTGATCGCGACGATCGTCCGGATGCCCGCGTCGGCCGCCTCGAGGATCGCGTCGCCCGCGAACGGCGGCGGCACGAAGATCATGCTCGCGGTGGCGCCGGTCGAGCGAACCGCCTGCGAGACGGTGTCGAAGATCGGCAGGCCGTTCGCGTCCTTCTGCCCGCCCTTGCCCGGCGTGGTGCCGCCCGCCATGCGCGTGCCGTAGTCGAGGCAGCCCTTCGTGTGGAAGGCGCCGGAGCTGCCGGTGATGCCTTGGCAGATGACCGTGGTGTTGCCGTCGATGAGGATCGCCATAGGGGCGGGAAGGATAGCCGAACCCGCTAGGATCCGGCCGATGCAACGCGATCCGCACGAGGAGACGGCACGCGCGATCGCCGCGTCGATCGCGGCGCTGGCCGGCATCGCCCGGGTGGGCGTGCCGGCCGCCGTCGACCACGCCGCCGCGGCGCGGCTCCTCGCGGCGTTCCGCGAGATCGCCTTCCCGGGCTTTCACGCGATGCCGCACGCCGCGGAGCATGCGGATGCGGAGACCTTCGTCGCGGAGCGCGTGCCGGCGCTGCGGGCGGCGCTCGTCCAGGCCGTCGCCGCGGCGGCCCGCGCCGAGGGCCGCACGGCGGACGCTGCCGCCGAGGCGCGCGTCGCCGACGAGGTGCTCGCGGCGATCCCCGCCGTTCGCGAGATGCTCGCCGCGGACGTGGACGCCGCCTTCCGCGGCGACCCGGCCGCCCGCAGCGTGCCGGAGGTGATCCTCTGCTACCCGGGCATCGCGGCGCTCACCGCGCACCGATTCGCGCACGAGCTCTGGACGCGCGGCGCCACGGTGCTCGCGCGGATGATCGCGGAGATCTCGCACTCGGCCACCGGCATCGACATCCACCCGGGCGCGTCGATCGGCCGCGGCGTGTTCATCGACCACGGGACGGGCGTCGTCATCGGCGAGACCTGCGCGATCGGCGCGGGATGCCGCATCTACCAGGGCGTGACGCTCGGCGCCAAGAAGTTCGAGCGCGACGCGGACGGCTCGCTGCGCAAGGGATCCAAGCGCCATCCGACGCTCGGCGAGCGAGTGACCGTCTACGCGGGCGCGACCATCCTCGGCGGCGACACGGTGATCGGCGACGGCTCGGTGGTCGCGGGCGGCGTGTTCGTCACGCAGAGCGTCCCGCCCGGGCACCTGGTCGCGAACCAGAAGGCGCAGGTGCGCGTCCTGCCGCACGGCGAGGACCCGGCGTGACGGGTCAGGCGCGCGGGATCCGCGGCCTCTCCGCGGTCGCCCTGGGCCTCGGGCTCGCGATGGCGCTCGTCGTGGTTCCGCACACGGTGCCCGCGGGCGCCGCCCGCCCGAACGCGGCGGTCGTCGACGCGCGCACGCTCTGGTCGCGCGTGCACGTGATCGGTGCCAGCGCGAGCGCCGGGTTCGGCGTGCGGCTGCCCGCCGAGCGCGGGCGGGGCGCGCGGGCGGTTCCGATGACCATGGCGCGGATCGCGCAGTGCGCCGCGCTCGACGGAACCACGGTCACCGGCGAGGCGACGGGATTCTTCTTCGCGGATCCGTGCGGCACGGGCAAGTCGCAGGTCGACGAGCTGCTCGCCCTCGATCCGCGCCCGACCGTGGTCTTGGCGGACGACTTCCTATTCTGGTTCGCGTACGGCGCGGTGGACGCGGAGCGCCGCCCGATCAAGCAGGAGTCGCAGCGGCTGGCGCTCCTCGAGCGCGGCCTTGCGGAGCTCGGGCGCATCGCCGAGGCCGGCATCCCCCTCGTGGTGGGCGACCTGCCCGACATGTCCGAGTCCGTCGGCCGGATGCTGAACCGCGCCCAGATGCCCGCGGCCGCGACGCTCGCCGACGCCAACGCACTCATCCGCGCCTGGGCATCCGCGCGGCGCGCGGTCGCCGTGCTGCCGCTGGCGCGCCTGGTGGAGGA
Organism: Phycisphaerales bacterium; assembly: GCA_044351405.1. GTDB lineage: Bacteria > Planctomycetota > Phycisphaerae > Phycisphaerales > SM1A02 > UBA966. The sequence continues at coordinate 1,167 of JBILFU010000176.1, read as the reverse complement.
CCTGCGCGCGGGGCAGCCCTTCGACGCGGGCCGCCGCAGCTGGTCCGAGCGCGAGGACGGCCCGCTCATCCAGCGCGACCGGCTGCACCCGACCTTCGCGGGCACGGTGGCGCTCATCGCCCGCACCGAGCAGTGCGCCAACGAGCGCTTCCTGGGGGTGCGCCAGCCGAACGCGCCCGGGGCGCCGAGCGCCTTCGAGCACGATCCGCAGCGCGTACTGCAGCGTGCGAGGGAGCTGGCGGCCGAGGCCGCGCAGCGCGACGCGCGGCCCGCTCAGCCGGCGCCCTGAAGCTGCGCGAGGCGCCGCTTGGTGTCCGGATCGGCGGCGCGGTCGATCAGCTCGTTGAGCCAGGAATCGGCGGCGGCGCGGCCCTCGGCGGCGCGCACCGCGGGCAGCAGGGCCTGGGCGTCCATGTCGAGCCTCGGCGCGCGCACGGCCGCCTTCAGCACCGCGACCGCCGCCGGGTCGCGCAGCGCGGCGAGGTCCGTGGCCCACAGCTGCCACAGCATGTCCCGCTCCTCCGCGGTCGGATCCGCGGCCAGCGGCCACGCGGCCATGAAGTCGTCGCGCGTCCCCGCGCGGAAGATGGGCCCGAGCGCCGCTGCGGCAACCCCGGCCACGGCACCCTTCGAGCGCGCGAGCCTCCACACCTGCACCGCGAGCGCATCGTCGCCGCAGAGCGCGAGCCCGCGCGTCGCCGAGGCGAGGAGCCCGGGCACCGCGGACGCGTCCGCGGACTTCGAGCTCTCCAGCGAGAACCGGGCGCCGGCACGGACGTTCTCGTACCCGTCGCCCGGCGCGGATGGCGCGGTGCGCCCCGGGAGCAGCTTCAGCGTCTTCGGCGAGGGCATCGTCATGAGCGGGTCGCCGATGGTCGCCACGCGCCACGCCTGCGCGATCGGGTCGCCGGGCCACTGCCGCGCGGCGACCAGGAACGGCGTCAGCACGCCCAGCCGGTTGACGATCGCCGCGGTCGGCACGAACGCGGTCAGGAACGGTTCGTGCACGGACCCGACGTACGCGTACGCGCCGTGGTCCAGCCAGCGACCTCCCACGGTCCACGCCTGGCCCGGCTGCTGCAGCGAGAAGCTGTGCACCATCGCCAGCGCCAGCGGCCGGCGCAGCACGGGGATGTCCGTTGACGGCGCCAGGGACTTGGGCTCCAT
>JBILFU010000175.1:0-4681 GCA_044351405.1 Phycisphaerales bacterium | reverse complement strand
GCGCCGGCCTGCGGCGTCACGACGGGGGACACCACGACCTTGCCGTAGCGCGAGGGCTCGAATCCCTTGGCGGTCCACGAGCGGGCCAGGTCGCCGTCGGGCCTCATCCGGACGTTTCCGGGAATGAACCCTGTCGCGGAGACGGCCTTCTCGCCGCACCCGGCGAGCGCGAGCGCGAAGACGGAGGCGAGCGAGAAGGCGACGGCTGCGGAGCGGATCGAGGTCATGATCCGCACAGGGTAGCGATTGCCGCGTCAGGGCTGCTTCGGCGGCGCGCCGTTGCCGGGCTCGCCGCCGGGACCGCCCGGACCTCCGGGGCCACCCGGGCCGCCGGGACCGCGCGGACCGTCCGGTCCTCCGGGTCCCCGGCCGGGGCCGCGCATCGCCTCGAACTCGGCCTTCGAGATCTTGCCGTCGCCGTCCGTGTCGGCCTTGCTGATGCGTTCCCAGGCCTCGGCGGGTACCTCGTCCTGCGAGACGAAGCCGTCGCCGTTCTTGTCGATGGTGGTGAAGTTCGGGCGCCGCCGGCGGGCGCCGGAGCCTTCGCCGTCCTTGCCGCCCGGACGGTCTCCCTTGCCGGCACCGCCTTGCTTGGGCGGGTTGCCGCCGCCGGCAGGCGGCTCCGCGGCGAGCGCCGTGCCGGCGAAACCGAGTGCGAGGAGCGCGGGGCCGACGGTCGCGATGAGACGCATGAGGTGTCCTTTCGTTGGCTGCGTGCGGGCCGCGATCGTCGCGGCCGTGCAGTGGCTGCGTCGGCAGGACGCGGGTCGTGACGGCAGATTGCGGGTCCTGCCGGATTTCACGTGAAAATGCCCGGAAAATCCCGGCGAAATTCACGTCACCGAAGGTCCCGGCGTGACAAGGCGGCGATCGGCGCCCCCCGCGCGTCCCGGCCCGTGCGCCGGCTCACTCCCAGAGCGGGGTCCACTCCAGGATGGTGATCGGGAAGTTGACCTGCAGGCCGATCTGGTGGTTGCTGCTCTGGCCCTCGGTGTCCTCGTAGGCGTAGCCGAGCTGCACCAGCGACTGCGGGCCGAAGAAGTTGTAGCCGAGGTTCGCGGTGAAGAGCTGCGTGCGGCCCGGGCTCGCCTGCCCGCTCCCGCTCAGGTCCTGGTAGCCCCACGTGAAGTCGGTCTGCCAGTTGCCGTAGTTGGAGATGATGCCGACCGTGAAGTACTCCGCGTCCGAGTCCGCGTTGCCGCCCTCGTTCCAGAAGCGCACGTACTCGACGAGCGGCCCCACCGACCAGTACTCGGCGTCGAGCGTGTCGGTGCCGTCGTTGTTGATGACGTACTGCCAGTAGGCGCCCGCGTTGAAGCCCTTCTGGTTCTCCGGCGCGCCGACGCCGTCGCCGAACTGGATGTACGCGAAGTTGTACTGGAGCGTCGGGAAGATCAGCGGGACGTTCTCGGCCGCGTAGCCGATCATCCAGCTGTCCACGCCGCCGCCGGTGCCGGGTCCCGAGGGCTCGGGGGTCGAGACGAACACGTTGTTCGCCATGAACGTGGTGTCGATGCCGAAGAAGCCCGCGTTCAGGGCGTGGATGCCCAGTCCCTCGTCGCCCGTCGACAGCGTGCCGAGGCCGCCCAGCAGGCCGCCGAAGCTGTAGTTGTTGACGAGGGTCGTGTCGAAGACGCCCGGCAGGATCAGCGGCGCGAGGCCGAACGGCGCGGTGTAGCGGCCGCCGATGATCCCGGTGCGCTGGTCGCTCCACTGCAGCCACACGTCGCCGGCCTGCGCGCCCATGCCGTACGCGGCCCAGTCGTCGTTGGTCGGGCCCTGGTTCACCTGGTTGAGCGCCAGGTTCACGTTCATCGTGAGCTCGGGCGTGAACCAGGTGTAGGCCTGCCACGACACGGTGGGAGAGAAGTTGTTCATCGGCACGCCGTCGGACTGCCACGAGTACTCGAGCTGCGGCTGCCAGGTCATGGTGACCCACGGGCCGTGCACGTCGCCCGCGGTGTCCCAGAGGTCGCGGAAGAGGGCGAACGGACGGGGATCCGGCTGCTTGCCGCCGCCCTGCGCGAGGGCGGGGCGGGGCAGCGCGAGCGCAAGGAGCGCGAGCAGGATCGGCAGGAGGATGCGCGGGTTCAACGGTCACCCCCTTCCGCGCTGGCGACCGCCTTCTTGGGGACGCGCGGCGCGTACTCGCGCACCGCGGCGGCGATCACGTCCGGGTCCGTGTTGAGCGCGAAGCGCTTGAAGATCCGGCCGCCCGGGCCGACGAGGTAGATGTCGGTGGAGTGGCGCACGGAGTAGGAGCCGTCGTCGCGCTTCGGCTGCGGCTGGTACGCGGCGCCGAAGGTGGCCGCGACCGCCTTCACCTGGTCGGGGGTCCCGGTCAGCGCCACCAGCGGCACGGCCGCGCCGGCCTGGTAGTCGGCGAGCTTCTTGCCCTGGTCGCGGGCCGGGTCGACGCTGACGAACACGAAGCGGAGCTGCGGCTTGCCGCCCGGCGTGCTGTCGAGCGCGTCGTCGACGGACGAGAACGTCGCCATCGTGCGCGGGCAGGCGCCGGTGCACTCCGTGTAGCCGAAGGTCAGGAGCGCGAGGCCGTCGTTGAGCGACGCGTCGGTGAACTCCTTGCCGTCCGCGTCCTGCAGCTTGAACGGACCGCCGACCGCGTTCGGGTTGGCGGCCTCCACGGTCTGGTGGTTGGCGTCCTCGATCGGGCCGAAGCCGTCGCCCGGCCGGATCGGGGGCATCGGCAGCGACGGGTCGTAGCAGCGCACCTTCTGCATCATGCCGCCGTCCTCGTGGCAGAGGATGTGGCAGTGGAAGACGTAGTCGCCCACCTGGCAGGGCATGTCGAAGGGGATGATCACCTCGACCTCGCCGCGGACCGGGAGGTTGATGTTGTCGCGGTGCTCGTTGAAGGGCACCTCCTTGCCGTTCACCTTCACGACCTGGAAGTCGGTCTGGTGGAAGTGGAAGACGTGCAGCTCGTCGGTCGAGTTGCGGAGGATCCACCTCTCGACCGTGCCCCACTTGATGAGCTGGTCGATGCGGGTGCCGTCGAAGTAGCGGTTGTCGATGCGGAAGTCGTTGTCGGTCTCGTTGAAGACGATGGTGCGGACGTTGTCGACCTTGACGCCGCGCAGGTCGCGCAGCGGGGAGGGTCCTGTCGCCTTGAGCGGCAGCTTCACCGGGTTCGCCACCGGCTCGCCGTCGCACGCCATGGTGAGGAGGTTCTCCGCGGAGTAGCCGTCGCCCGCGGGGCCCGTGCGGATCTCGCTGGTGTGCAGCTTGTAGCGGCCGGGCTTGTCGAACTTCACCAGGATGTCGGCGCGCGAGCCCGGGGGCAGGGAGTAGCGCTCGACCTCCTTCATCTCGACCATCGGGTTGCCGTCCGTGTTGATCACCCAGAACTTCTCGCCGCCGAAGTCGAGGTAGTAGAAGATGTTCGCGCCCTGTGCCGACAAGCGCAGCAGCTGCACCTCGCCCGGGCGGATCGGGACGTCGGGGAACTTCTGGTCGTTGACCAGCCGGTAGGTGGGCCAGGACACCTGGATGCCCTGCGCCACCTCGCCGTTGAAGCTCTTCTGGTAGTCGTGGAGGACGCAGTTGCGCTCCGTGATGCCCTTGAGCTCCGGCCAGCGGTCGAGCTCGCCCTCGACGATCAGCGTCGCGGCGTTCCCCTGCATCACCTGGCGCTGCGTGGTCGCGTGCGTGTGCGCGTGGAACCAGTAGGTGCCGGAGTGGTGGTACTCGGGGATCCGGAAGCGGTACGTGTACTCGTGGCCGATCGGGATCAGCGTGAAAACGCTGTCACCGTAGTCGTCGGGCGAGACCTGCATCCCGTGGAAGTGGATGTTGGTGTTGTATTCGCCGTCGTTGATGACCCGGAGCTCCAGGATGTCGCCCGGGCGCACGCGGAGGATCGGGCCCGTGTACCTGCCGTTGAAGCTGGTCGTCATCAGCTTCTGGTCGCCTGCCTGCACCTCCTGCTTGTGGAGCCGCACGGTCGCCTTGCAGACGCCGTCGACGCTGCGGATCGTCTCCGACTCCTCGAAGGCGGGCCGCGGCATCGGCGGGTCGCCGCCGAACCAGCTGAGGCCGTACATGGACGGCTTGCCCTGGTTGCCCTTCGAGAACTCGGGGCCGTCGGGGAGGAGCGCGGGCGCGAGGAGCGCCGTCGACAGGAGCACGGTGGTCATCATGGCGCGCGCAGGGTACCGATGCCGGAGTCCGGAGCGGCGATTCGCGGGGCGGAAATCCCGGGAGATCGGGCGGGTTTTAGACTGCCGTCGTGGTCGACCCGCAGCCCGCCCCCGCGCCCGCGCAGCCGCTTCCGCGCGGCACCGTCCTCGCCGTGCTGGTGGCCGCGCTCGGCTACTTCGTCGACCTCTTCGACCTGGTGCTGTTCTCGATCGTGCGCATCCCAAGCCTGAAGGCGCTCGGCGTCACGGACCCGGAGCAGCTCACCGCCGTCGGCAAGCGCCTCCTCGACATCCAGCTCGTCGGCATGCTCCTCGGCGGCATCGCGTTCGGGATGCTCGGCGACAGGCTGGGGCGGCTGAAGACGCTGTTCGGGTCGATCCTGCTGTACTCGGTCGCGAACATCCTGAACGCGTTCGTGACGGACGTCTGGCAGTACGAGGTGCTCCGGTTCGTCGCGGGCTTCGGGCTGGCCGGCGAGCTCGGCGCGGGCATCACGCTCGTGGCGGAACTCCTGCCGACC
>JBILFU010000174.1:0-4698 GCA_044351405.1 Phycisphaerales bacterium | reverse complement strand
AGCTGCGCGCGGTCCGCCGGCGCGATGCTGCCGCCGACGCCCACCTGCAGGAGCTGGAGCCTGCCGTTGGGGCCGCGGAACGGGCCGCGCATCTTGCGCACCGCGGCGGCCGGGGCGGAGGCGGTCCACGGTGCCGCGAGGAGCGCTCCGGCGGCGAGTGCTCCGCGGGCGATCAGCGTGCGTCGGTCGATCAAGGGTGCTCCTTCGCTGGCAGGTGGATCACGTGCGGGCCGCCCACGCGGCGACCAGCTCCCTCTCGCGCTCGCGCGCAATGCCGGGCGCGCGTCCGGTGCCCCATGCGAAATCGGCCGGCCGTTCGGCCGCGGTCCTGCGGAAGTCGTCGAGCGTGTCCTTGGCCGTCTCCGGCAGCGGACGGAAGGCCAGCCCGTGCGCGAGGGCCTTCGCGATGCGGGCCCGACCGGCGCCCGCCGTCTCCGGCGACTGCGGGATCCAGAGCGGCAGCCCCATCCACGGCGCCACCTGCCGGCCGAGGAGCCAGGCTTCGTCCGCCCATTCCAGCTTGGCGGAGGATCCGACCGCCGCGGCGGTCTCGCGGAGCATGGCCTCCATGGTGAGTGGCTCCCGGGGTCCCGTGGCAACGAAGGTGCCCTCGTGCCCGTCGGCCACCAGCCGGAGCATGAACGCGGCCAGGTCGCGCACGTCGATGAACTGCACGAACTGCTCCTGCGGCCTCGGCGCGCGCGGGGCGAGGACCGTTCCTCCCTCGGCCAGGCGCACCGGCCAGTAGGTGAAGCGGAGGCTGTCGTCGCCCGGACCCACGATCAGGCCGGGCCGCACGATGCACGCCTTGCCGGGGCAGGCCCGCTCCGCCGCCTGCTCGCAGAGCGCCTTGAGCGGGCCGTAGGTCTCGCCCGTCACCTTCTCGATGCTCGGGTCCGCCATGGTGCTCACGGGCGTCTCCTCGTCGGGCACCACGGAGTTGTCCATCCACACGGAGACGGTGGAGACCAGCTGGTACATCATCGTCACCGGCGCGAGCAGCTCCGCGGATGCCTTGGTGATCCGCGGGACGTAGGAGGAGTTGTCGATGACCGCATCGAACCGGCGCCCCTCGGCGCGCATGCGGGCGACGTGGGCCTCGAGCGACCTCAGCCCGTCTCCCTTGGCGGGGTCGCGGTCGCCCCGGAGCTGGACGATGCCGCGGTGGCGCTCCCCCGAGAACAGGTCCGGCGCCGTCTTGCCGCGGTTGAAGGTGGTGATCGTCCAGCCCTTGCCGAGCGCGAGCTCCACGAGGTGCGGGCCGAGGAAGCCGGTGCCGCCGAGGATCAGGATGTTCATCGGGAGCCGAGCCTACCGATGGCCACGTGGTCGGCTGCGCCGCGTGGCGGAAGCCCGGTCGGGCCCAAAAACGGAGTAGGCCCCGATCTCTCGAGGCCACACTCCATGGTTGCCGTCTCGCTCGGTTCCCGTCGAGCTGGCGGCGCGTGTTGCGAGGGCTCTGGGTTCCCGTCCAGGGCCTTTCGCGTTGTCCTTGCTGGACTCGGTTCCCGTCGAGTCGCGTGCAAGGTTTCCTTCCCGTCCTTCGAAACGAGATCCACGGCCGCCACCCATCACGCCTTCGCGAAAATTCTTGCGAAACCGTTCAGGCGCCTGCCGCAGGGCAAGGATAGCCGAGAAGGGCATTATTTCCGGACCTCGGGCGCCCGACAGCCGCTACGCTCGGCGCATGCCGTCCGCCAGCCCGCCCGAGATCATCCTGGAGGGCCTCCGAAAGTCCTTCGGGGGCAAGCCGGTGCTGGCCGGCATCGACCTCACCGTGCGGTCCGGCGAGCTCGTGGCCATCGTCGGCGGGTCAGGCTGCGGGAAGACCGTCCTGCTGAAACTGGTCATGGCGCACTACCCGCCCTCGGCGGGGCGCGTGCTGGTGGCCGACCACGAGTCCCCGCCGGGGCCGGACGGCCGTCCGCCGATGCTCGACATGTCCACGCGCGACGAGGCCGCCCTCGACCGGATCCGTCGGCACTGGGCAGTGGTGTTCCAGCGCAACGCCCTCGTGACCGGGGACGTGTTCCACAACCTGGCCGTCCTCCCCCGCGAGGTGAAGGGAATGGGCGACGCGGAGATCCTCCCGCTCGCGCGCAAGGCGCTCGTCGACGTCGGCCTCGACCCGGACGCGGTGATGCACCGCGACCGCGAGGAGCTCTCGGGCGGCATGGCCAAGCGCGTCGCCGTGGCCCGCGCGATCGTGATGGACCCGGTGATCATCATGTACGACGAGCCGACCGCCGGACTGGATCCCGAGATGTCCGCGCAGATCCAGGAGCTGATCGGCGCCACCCACCGCGCGCAGCCGTCGTTCCTGGCCAACGGCACGGGCGTCCGGCGCACGAGCATCGTGGTGACGCACGACACGGAGCTCCTGCGCAGGCTGCGGCCTCGGATCGTGATGCTCGCGGAGGGGAAGGTGCTCTTCGACGGCTCCTTCGAGCGGTTCGTCGCGCTCGACGACCCGCACGTGCGGCCGTATGTTGCGCAGATGCCGGGGATTCACGCGGACGCTTCGCGCGAGTGACGGAGCAGGGTCTCCGCCTCGACCGCCAGGCGCTCGCCGACGAGCGCCTCCTCGTCCACCGCCCGGTGCGCGCCCGCGCGCACCAGGTCCGCCGTGACGGCGTGGTAGCGGCTGCGCGCCACCACGGCGGCGTGCGGCGCCATCGATCGCACCAGCGCGGTCACGTGCTCGGCGGTGCCGACGTCCGCCATGGTCACCAGCACCAGGCGCGCCGACCGCACCCCCGCGTGCTCCAGCGTCTCGGCGCGCCCGGCGTCGCCGAGCTCCGCGTGCGCCCCCTCGTGGCGGGCCAGCGCGACCAGCGCGGGGTTCGAGTCGATCACCGTGCACCCCGCGCCGCGCCGCGCGCGCAGCGCCCGGAAGGCATGCATTCCGGCGGGTCCGAAGCCGACGATCAGCACGTGCGCGGATGCCGCCGCCGCGCTCCCGCCCGCCGCCCCGGCCGGGTGCCAGCGCGCGCCGATCGCCGCCGCGCCCGCCACGAGGGCCGGCGTCGCCAGGAGCGACGCGATGGTCGCGGTGACGAGGAGCTTGTGGAGGTACTCGTCGAGCAGCCCGGCGCCCCGCGCGCCCTCGGCGATCACGAAGCTGAACTCGCCGATCTGCGCAAGGCACAGCCCGGCGGCCGCCGAGACGGGAAGCGCCGCGCGGAGGGCGCGCGCGGTGCCCGCGGCGATCGCGGCCTTTCCCGCCACGATGGCCGCGGTGGCGACGGCCACCGCCCCGGCGTTCGAGGCGGCCCACGCCGGGTCGCCGGCCAGGCCGACGGCCGCGAAGAAGAGCGTCACCAGCAGCGTCCTGAGGGGCGCGACCTCGGCGCGGACCTGCGGGGCGAAGGGGGAGCTCCCCAGGAGCGTGCCCGCGACGAACGCGCCGAGCGCGGGCGAGAGCCCCGCCGCGTGCGCGCCCACCGCGCTGCCGATGGCGCACACCGCCGCGAACACCGCCACCAGCTCGCGGTTGCGCGACACGCCCCGCCCGGCGAGGAACCACGGGAACACCCAGCGCGCGAGCGCGGCGAACGCCAGCACCACCCCCACGCCGCCTGCCGCCGTGCGCAGCGCGCCCAGCGCGGCCGCGCCGCCGTCCCTGTCGCCGACCGCGCCCACCGCCACCACCAGCGGCACCACCAGGATGTCCTGCGTGAGGAGCACGCCCATCGCCAGGCGGCCGTGCGCGGCGTCGATGGTCCTGCCCTCGGCCAGGAGCCTGGCCACCACCGCGGTGCTCGACAGGCTCACCGCCGCGCCCACGGCGAAGGCGGGCCCCGGAGCCAGCCCGAAGGCGGCGGCCACGCCCATGGCCGCCGCCACGGTGCCCGCGACCTGCAGCGCGCCCGCCCAGAAGGTGCGCAGGCCGAAGGCGCGCAGCCTGGCCACGCTGAACTCGGTGCCGATCGAGAAGAGGAGCGTGGACGCGCCGAGCTCGGCGATCGCCTGGACGCGGTCGCCGCCGTCCACCCAGCCGAGGACGTTCGGCCCCACCACCGTGCCGGCGAGCAGGTAGCCCACCACCGCGGTCTGACGCAGGCGCTCCGCGGCCGCGCCCAGCGCCAGCGCCGCGGCGAGCAGCACCAGGATGGCGACGAGCGTCTGGTCCACGCGAACCCTCCGCGCGGAGCCTAGCCGCGCCGTAGGCTCCGCGTGCATGAAGGACAAGGAGGAGATCGTCCGAGACTGGCTGCCCCGCTACACGGGCCGGGCGGTCGGCGAGTTCGGCCGGTACGTGCTCCTCGTGAACTTCTCGAACTACGTGGAGATGTTCGCGGAGCGGTTCGGCGTGCCGGTCGTGGGCCGCGACCGCCCGATGCTCTCCGCGACGGCCGAGGACATCACCATCCTCAGCTTCGGCATGGGCTCGGCCATGGCGGCCACCACGATGGACCTCCTCTCCGCCGCGGCGCCCAAGGCGGTGCTCTTCCTGGGGAAGTGCGGCGGCCTCAAGAAGACCAAGGTCGGGGACTTCATCCTCCCCATCGCCGCCATCCGCGGCGAGGGAACGAGCAACGAGTACATGCCCGCCGAGGTCCCCGCGCTCCCGAGCTTCCGGCTGCAGCGCGCGGTGAGCGCGTCCATCGTCAAGCACGACCGCGACTACTTCACCGGCACCGTCTACACGACCAACCGCCGCGTCTGGGAGCACGACGGCGTCTTCCGCGAGTACCT
>JBILFU010000173.1:0-4706 GCA_044351405.1 Phycisphaerales bacterium | reverse complement strand
CTCTCGTTCCACATGCATGACGGCCGATTCCTGATCGGCGACCTCGTCGGCATCGCCATCCGCAGCCTGGTCGCGCAGCGCGCCATGGCGACCCTGGAGTGGAAGCCGGACCTGCTCGACGGCGCGCAGCTTGCGCGCCTGCAGCGGGCGTTCGAGTCCATGCCGGACGATCTCCGGCGGATGAACCTCTCCTGCGAGCGGCTGATGTTCGAGGACATCCTGCAGCGCCTCTACACCGACGACGGCGCGGGGAACGGGACGTTTCGGCTCGACCGCGGTGCGCTGCTGCCGCTGATCGGCATGGTGGAGTCGATGTCGGGCACGGGCGCCGCGAGTCCCCGAACCGACGACCCGCGCAGGACCGACCCGGTGTTCGTCGCCACCCTGCTCTCCGGACCGGTCGCGGCATTCACCGTGGCCGACCGTCGCGACACCATGGCGTTCGTCGACCGCTGGTGCGCGCGCTTCGAGGAGTCCAGCACGCTCCCGCTGCGGGACCTCTCCAAGTTCCACGCGCTGAGCAGCGAATTCGAGGCGGAAGCCGGCGGAAGGGCATCGGTCCGCTTCCTGCTCCCGAAGTCGCTGATGCCGGCGGTGGAGAAGGCGAGCCTTGCGTGTGCCCGCGACCGCGCGACGCTGGCCGCGGCCGCTGCCGCGTGCGCCGCCATGCGCTGGCGCCTCGACCACGCCGGCGCCTGGCCGACGCGCGTCGAGGACCTGGTGCCCGGCTACCTGGCCGCGGTGCCCGAGGATCCCTGGTCCGGCACGCCCGTGCGCATGGCGGGCGAGGGCGCCGCGTTCCGCATCTGGTCCGTGGGCGAGGACGGCATCGACGACGCCGGCGATCCGGACGCCGACGACCTGAACGTCAGCGAGCTGGGCGCGTCGACGCTCGCGTTCCGCGGCTCGATCGCGGCCGACGGCACGCCCGCGTATCTGGGCGACCGCCCGAAGGTCGACTGGGTCTGGTTCGCTCCGCGCGGCAACCTGGAGCGCTGGAAGCCGCGGAACCCGCACCGCGGCGACGCCGTCAGCGGATGAACCGCGTCCGCCCGAAGTCGGGGATGAACCCGCTTCCGCCCGCCATGCCGATGGGCGCTGGGAAATACACCACGAACGCCTTGCCGACGATCATGTCGGCGGGCACCACGCCCGGCTGGCAGTCGCCGAAGGTGCGCAGCGTCAGCTGGTGCGCGCGGCCCCAGAGGCGCGCGTCGCGGCTGGCGGAGGAGTTGTCGCCGAGCATGACGTGGTCGCGGGGGCCGAGCCGCGCCGGCGACTCGTAGTTGCACGCGAAGCCCGGGCCGCTCAGGTAGTCGCCGTTGGCGGGGAACTGGTTGTTCGCGTCGTGGAGCACCGGACGGTAGTAGAGGTCACGGTCCAGCCGGACCCGGTGCAGCGAGAACGGCGCCGAGCTCCGGAACCTCCACGACAGCCGCGGGGGCGTCGGCATCAGCGTGTCGTGCGGGCGCTGCGCGTACTGCTCCACGGTGCGGCCCGACATGCTCGACGTGAGCCGCTCGTCCAGCGATGCGTACTCGTAGGGCATCTGCAGGACCAGCGTGCCGTTCACGAAGACCCACAGCTGCTGGTCCACGTGCCACAGCTCGAACGCGAGCAGCCTTCCGCCGCCCGGCGCGAACGTGCCGCGCGCGGAGCCGAGCTCCTCGCCCGACTCGTCGCCGCGGCGCACCACGGTCACCTCGCCCGACCCGCGAACCGTGAACTCCATGACGGTCCGGCGCGCGGCCAGCTCGAAGGTGGTCGAGAAGTCCGCGAGCGCTTCGCACTCGACCGCAGCCGAGAGCCGCAGGTCGCTCACCGGGAAGCAGCTGTCCTGCCGCCACGCCAGGTCGGCGATGCCCCGCGGCGAGCGGCGCAGCGCGTCGTACGCCACGCGCAGCGCGTTGTAGCGGTTCCAGTCGTCGAGCGGATACGCCTCGGGCGACCAGGCGAGCGCCGTGTCGCCCGTGCCCGAGAACGACCACGCGCGGCCCGGCGAGAGCTTCCAGCCGGTCGCCCCCGCGGCGGGCTTCCACGGTGCGCCGGCCCACGAGGTGCGCATGGCGTTCTCGAGCGCGGCCACGGGCACCACGGGCTGGTAGTCGCTGTCGTGGACCGGCTGCCACACGGCGCGCTGCACGTGCTCGGGCTTGCGCGCGACGCGCAGGTCGCGCACCGGGGCGTCGACGGGGCCCGTGAAGACGTCGCCGTCAAGCAGCAGGAACGCCTCGTTTGGCAGGCCCACCAGGCGCTTGATGTAGTTCTGCGAGTCGCCCACCGGGTCGGTCGGGTTCTTGAAGACGACCACGTCCCAGCGCTGCGGCGCGCTGAAGGCGAAGAGCGGCTTGAGCACCGCCACGCGGTCGCCGGCGCGCGCCTGCGACGCGATGGCGGCGGGCGCGCGCTGCTCGATCGGCAGCCGCGACGAGATCATCGGGTCGACCACCGGCAGTGCGCGCTGGTCGTTGGTCATCGCCATCAGGCGGGCGGTCTGCGAATCGGCCGGGTACTCGTAGGCCGTGGCCGGGCTCAGGAAGCGCACGTGCTCGCCCATGAGCGTCGGTCCCATGGACCCCGTCGGGATCACGAAGCCCTCGAGCACGAAGCCGCGGAACGCCATCGCCAGCGTGAACGCGATGGTCAGCGAGATCAGCGTGCCGACGATGTCGGACTCGGACCGATCGCTCGGATCGGGCTTGCGGTCGGGGGGCATCCGACGAATCGTACGGCGCGCGGTTCAGGCGGTCGGCGGGGGCGCATCGCCGGACGGCGCATCGCCGTTGCCGGGCGCGCCGCCGCTGCCCGGCGAGCCGCCCGGACCGTTGGCCGGGCCCTTGCCGCGACCGCGCCCGCGGCGGCGGCGCTTCTTCTTGCCGGAGGAGGGTGCCGCGCCGGGCGTGCCCGCCGCGCCGGCGGTGCCTGACGTGCCGGCCGCGCCCGAAGCGGCGGCATCCTTCGCGAACTTCTGCTGCTGGTCGTCCTTGGCGGCGCGGCCGTCCGCGGCGCGCCCCTGCGATCCGGCGCGGCGTGCGACGTCCTCGCGCCGCATGCCGCGGAACGGGTCGGGCGGCGTGGTCGGCGCCGGGCACGCGTCGGGCGGCAGCAGCTCCTCCACCGGCACCGCGATCTCGCGGCCGTCGTGCTCGAGCTTCACGAGCACCAGCTGCACCAGGATCTTGGAGTCGACGACGATGCCCGGGCCCTCGCTGGTGCCGACGCGGGTCTTGCGGTGCGGCAGGCGCTTCCTGAGCTCGTCGTAGGTCTCGTCCTCGTAGCGCAGGCAGCACATCAGGCGCCCGCAGCGGCCGCTGATCTTGAGCGGGTCGAGCGACGCCTTCTGCACCTTGGCGCTGCGCATGCTGACCGGCTTCAGGACCTTCAGGAAGTTCTTGCAGCAGCAGTGCTGGCCGCACTTCTCGTAGTCGGCGGTGAGGCGCGCCTCGTCGCGGGCGCCGATCTGGTGCATCTCGACGCGGGCGCCGAAGCGCCGCGCGAGCGCGGGGACCAGCTCGCGGAAGTCGACGCGCTCCTCGCTCAGGTAGTGCACGGTGACGTGCTCGCCGCCGAGGACGGGCTCCACCTCGACGATCTTCATCGTGAAGCCCATGGAGCGCGCCTCCTCGCGCACCGCGGCGAGCTCCTCGCGGGCGAAGCGGTCGCGCAGCGCGCTCCAGGCGTTCATGTCCTCGACCGTGGCGACGCGCAGCACGCGCCCGTTGGTGTGGAACGGGTAGTCCTTGCCTCCCGAGTTGTCGACGTACTCGAGCATCTCGCGGCGGCTCACGCTCTTGGAGCAGCCGCTGTTCGGGCAGGTGGTGGTGAGCATCTCCGCGAGCTCGGTGCCGCGGTGCGTCTTGGTGACGATCTTGCTGCCGCAGCCGGGCTTGGCGTCGCCGTCGTAGGGGTACTCGCCGATCAGGCGCATCGACCCGAACTTCACGACGATCGAGCTCGGCGGCTTGAGCCGCGCGTAGGCCTCCGCGTCGGTGAGCGCGTCACGGTGCGCCGGATCGGCGTCGCGCTCGAAGATGGGAAGCGGGAAGATGCTCACGAAATTGGTCCCGCTCCTCCGGGACGAATTTAAATTCGTCCCGGAGGAGCGGGACCAATTTACCTCACGCGTACGACTTCACCGAATCGCACGTGCACACCAGGTTGCGGTCGCCGTACGGGTTGTCCACGCGGCCGACGGGCGGCCAGTACTTCCACGCGCGCAGCCAGGGCGCGGGGTACGCGGCCTCCTCGCGGGTGTACGGGCGGTCCCACTGCGTGGCGGTGACCACGTCCGCGGTGTGCGGCGCGTGCTTGAGCGGGTTGCTGTCCTTCGGCCACGCGCCGGTCTCGACCTTGCGGATCTCCTCGCGGATCGCGATCAGCGCGTCGCACAGGCGGTCGCACTCGGCCTTGCTCTCGCTCTCGGTCGGCTCGATCATCAGCGAGCCGGGCAGCGGCCAGCTCATCGTGGGCGCGTGGAACCCGAAGTCCATGAGCCGCTTGGCGATGTCGTCGGTCTTGACGCCCGCGCTCTGGTCGAACGGCCGCACGTCGATGATGAACTCGTGCGCACAGCGCCCGTTGCCGTTGGTGAACGCCACGTCGTAGTGACCCTGCAGCCGCTTCGCCATGTAGTTGGCGTTGAGGATGGCCACCTCGGTGGCGCGGCGCAGGCCCTCGGCGCCCATCATCGCGATGTACATCCAGCT
>JBILFU010000172.1:0-4713 GCA_044351405.1 Phycisphaerales bacterium | reverse complement strand
CCCAGGAGGGAAGGCGCATCGCCACCTCGGTGGCCACCTCGGCGTCGGGCACCGCCACGGCGATGTCGGCGGTCCGCCGCGGCGCCGGCATCGCGCCGATCGCCTCGATCACCGCAGCCGCCTGGTCCGCGGGCGACCCGGCGAGCGCGATCATCGCGTCCGGCACGTCGATCGCCGCGCGCTGCCACGCCGCGTGGTCGGGGAATCCCTCGTCATCGAGCCGGGCCGGAAGCTCCGCGCCGACGGCATGCACGCACACCGTGACCGCCACGCCCTGCGCGGCCATCGCGCGCAGCAGCCGGCGCTGGACGGGTTCCGGATCGGCAAGCAGCACGAACGCGCGGCGCAGCCCGCCGACGTGCAGCGCGCCGGACTCGGCCGCCGCGACCGCCTCGTTCCCCGCATCGGCGGCGCCGCACCGGGCGAGCAGCCGGTCGCGCCCCTCGGAGAGGGCCGCGAGCGCGTCCCATCGCGCCGGATCGCTCTCGGGCATCGTCCGACGCACGTGCTCCGCGACGGCGCGGAAATCGACCCCCGCCGCCGAGCAGTCGCGGTGCAGTGCCGCCGCGCGCCGCGCCACCGCCGCGCGTGCGGCAGGCGACGGCTCGCCGCCGCCCGATGCCGGAAAGAGCGGCGCGGCGACGGCCGGATCCAGTCCCGAGAGCGCCGCGGACCACGAGGCGCGCGACGCGAGCGTCCCGGCGACGCGCGCGCGCGGCACCACCACCCGCACCGCGAGCGCGCCCGGGGTCACGACGTGCGGCGCGATCACCGCGATGCCGCGCTCGTGCCCCAGCGCCGCCAGATGCCGCTCGAACGACCGCCGAGCCCGCGACGCCGGCACCAGCACCAGCGCATCCGACAGGTCGCAGGTCCCGTTGCGCACGGGCGTGCCGTCGACCGCAAGCTGCGCCAGCGCGCGCACCAGCGACGGACCGTCCGGAAGCCTCTCGGTGCACCATGGCATGGAAGCGGATCATCCCACCAGCCGGTGAAGCACGTGCTTCACCCGCCCGCGCGGGCCACCAGTTCCTCGACCACCCGCAGCTGCGCGTCCCGCACGCGCTCGTCCGGGGCGCAGAGGTTGACGTGGCCCAGCTTCCGGCCCGGCCGCGCCGCCTTCGCGTAGTCGTGCAGACGGGCGCCCGGCACCGCCAGCAGCTCCGCCCGCGCGGGCATGGCGCCCACCAGGTTGACCATCCCGCTCGGGCCCCGCAGGTCGGTCGAGCCGAGCGGCTCGTCGCAGACGGCGCGCACGTGGTTCTCGAACTGGCTGGTCACCGAGCCGTCGATCGTCCAGTGCGCGCTGTTGTGGACGCGCGGCGCCATCTCGTTCGCCACCAGGCCGTCCTCGGTCACGAAGAACTCGACCGCCAGCGCACCCACGTGCCCGAGCGCCTCGGCCACCGCCCGGGCCGCACGCTGCGCCTCGGCGGCGAGCGAGGCGTCGAGCCCGGGCGCCGGCACCACGGTGCGCCGCAGGATGCCGCCCCGGTGCTCGTTGCGCCCGACCGCCCAGGAGCGCACGTCGCCGTCGCGCGCGCGCACCACCACCGCGCTGACCTCGAAGTCGAACGGGACGAACGCCTCCAGGATGCTCGGCGCCCCGCCCACGGCGCGCCAGGCATCCGGCACGTCGAGCGGGCTGCGCAGCACCGCCTGTCCCTTGCCGTCGTAGCCGAGCCGCCGCGTCTTGAGGACCGCGGGCGTCCCGATGCGCCCGCACGCGGCCGCGAGCTCCGCGTCGGCCGACACCGCCTCGAACGGCTGCACGCGCAGGCCGCAGGCGCGGAAGAACTCCTTCTCGGCGATCCGGTCCTGCGAGGTCGCCAGGCTGCGCGCGCCCGGCGCGGTCGCAACCAGGGCGGCAAGCGCGTCGACGGCCGCCGCAGGCACGTTCTCGAACTCGAAGGTGGCCACGTCCACGCGCTGCGCGAGCCGCGCAAGCGCCGCCGTGTCGTCGTACGCGCCCTCCACGACCGGCCCGACCGCCGAGGCCGGGCAGCGCGGGTCCGGGTCGAGGAAGACGAAGGAGTGGCCGAGGGGGATTCCCGCGAGCCCGAGCATCCTTCCCAGTTGGCCGCCCCCCACGACGCCGACCACCATCACGCACCCCCGCCGGCAGCGAGGGCCGCACGCGGATCGGGTTGCGACAGCACCTTCGCGGTCTGGGCCGCGCGAAACGCCTCCACCCGGTCCCGAAGCGCGGCGTCGTCCGCGGCGAGCGAGGCCGCCGCGAAGAGCGCGGCATTGGTCGCCCCGGGCGCCCCGACGGCGAAGGTCGCCACCGGCACGCCGGCCGGCATCTGCACGATGGAGAGCAGGCTGTCGAGCCCGCTCAGCGCCTTGCTCTGGACCGGCACGCCCAGGACGGGGACGGTGGTCTTGCTGGCGCACATCCCCGGGAGGTGCGCGGCTCCTCCCGCGCCCGCGATGATGATCCGCAGCCCGCGGGCCCTGGCGGTCGCCGCGTACTCGAACAGCAGGTCCGGGGTCCGGTGCGCGCTCACCACACGGCACTCGTGCGGCACCCCGAGGTCGCCGAGCGCCCGCGAGGCGTGCTGCATGGTGTCCCAGTCGGACTGCGAGCCCATGATCACGCCCACCAACGGCGTGCCCTTCTGGGTCTGCGGATTCCCGATGGGCTCCATGGCGCGGATGGTACCCCGCAAAGACCGATATCCCAATGGGAGCGGGCGTCCGAAGCCCGGGGTGTGGCTCCGCGGACGCGGCATGCGTCCTGACCAATTCCAAACGCCATCATCGGACGGCAATGCTTGCGCCTCGGCGTTCCCGCGACATAGTCACGGAACACAGGGCCTTGGTCCCGTTCCCCGTTCCCGAGGGCCTGTGCCGGTTATGAGGGCGACATCCCGGAACACGCGGCTTGTCCCTTGCCGCGGCTCTGCCACGCCTCGAGGTTGCCGACGTTCGCGTCGACTACCCCCATGTGCTCGGGGCGGAGAGGCCGTGCGACCTGACTTGGGTCGCCGGTCATGAGTACGAAAAGGGACCGGGCGACCAGCGCCAGACGCTGGCCGTCCAACCGTCGCCCCTAGGAAGGCGACGGCGAACCTCGGGAGCGCGGTACCAGGCGTGGAACCGCGCTCCCGGGTTCACTTTTGCGCCGACCCCCGTGCGGGCGGGCGGGCCCGAAACGACGAACGCGGCGCCCACACTTCGGAAGGCACCGCGTTGCGTGCGGGGTGGTCGGGTTGCCGGCCGGTCAGCTCGCCTCGGCGCGCGGGTGCGCCTTGTCGTAGCCGTCGCGCAGGCGCCCGCTGGTGAGGTGGGTGTAGACCTGCGTCGAGCTGAGCGACTGGTGCCCGAGCAGCTCCTGCACGGCGCGGAGGTCCGCGCCGTTGTCCAGGAGGTGCGTGGCGAAGCTGTGCCGGATGGTGTGCGGCGAGATGTCCGGGTCGAGGTTGGCCTCCACCAGGTACTTGGCCACCTTGCGGCGCACCGAGCGGCTCGACAGGCGCCCGCCGTTCTTGTTCACGAACAGCGAGTCCGTCGGGCCCATGCGCTTGCCGCGGCCCTGCAGGTCGGCGTCGACCATGCCCAGGTAGTGGCGCAGCGCCTTGAGCGCGTGGCTTCCCAGCGGCACGCGGCGCTCGCGCCGGCCCTTGCCGCGGATGATGATCTCCTCGCCGGTGTCGTTCAGGTCGCCGCGGTTGATGGCGACCACCTCCGACACGCGGATGCCCGTCGAGTAGAGCGTCTCCAGGATGGCGCGGTCGCGCGCGCCCAGGATCTCCGTGTCGTCCGGCGCCGAGAGGAGGCGCTCGATCTGCTCGACCGAGATGGCCTTGGGAAGCCGCTTGGCCTGCTTGGGGGTCCTGATCAGGACCATGGGGTTCGTGGCGGCCAGGCCCTTGCGCTCCATCCACTTGTGGAAGCTGCGCAGGGTGGCGATCTTCCGGGCCATGGTGGCGGCGGAGTACTTCTGCTCGCCGAGCTTGCCCAGGAACTCGCGGATCATGTCCACGTCGCACTTCAGGATGCGGCCGGTGACGGTGTCGGCACCGGTGCTCTTGGCGTCGAGCGCCTTCCGCTCCCGGTCGAGGTCGACCTTGATCCCGGCCTTGGCCTCGATGAACTCCACGAACTGGCGGAGGTCGAGCCCGTAGCACCGGCCGGTGTACGGGCTGAAGTGCCGTTCATCGGTCAGGTAGTTGAGGAACTGCTGGACGAGCGCAAGCGTGGTGGTGTCGTTCATGGCCCATGGCCCTCGCTGGTGACTGTCGTTCTCGGAAACCCGATCCCGCCTCCCTTATCGGAGACACGACCCGCCGATCTGAAGCCGAACCGTCCGCGAATCAGCCGGAATTCGGACCTTGGACGCCCCAAGGGTGTGATTCCGGAAACCTCGAGTCCAACAATCGTTACGCGGCGTTCTGACAACGGTTTGGGAATGTCCGACATTTCCGGCCGAGGGGCGTTGGGACCCGGGCCATCATGTTGTTATTGGCCATAAATTCATCCTGCATCGGCTCCTCTCGAACTTCCCTACAATCGCTCCCCTTCGCTGCCGGCCTCCATGCCAGCCCGACCACGCCACGCCGATTGCGTAGCTCAGTTGGTAGAGCAAGCGGCTTTTAACCGCTAGGTCCTGGGTTCGAGTCCCAGCGCAATCACTCGATTCACGCTGCCCCGCGCAGCGAGTTCGGAACACGGATGTTCGTACTTCACCTGAACTGGTCCAACGGAAGC
>JBILFU010000017.1:0-15925 GCA_044351405.1 Phycisphaerales bacterium | reverse complement strand
GACCACTGCACCAACGTGTGCGAGCAGGTCATCTACCTCGAGAGCGGCCTCATCGTCCGTCACCGCCCGGAGGGCTGGAGCGAGCCCGCGGCACCGAAGCAATGAGCGCAGCAGCCGCCGTCCCCACGCTCGCCGAGACCCGGCAGCGCCTCGAGCGCACGGGGCAGATGCACCTCCTCGCCTTCTGGGACTCGCTGGACGAGCCGAGGCGCGCGCACCTCCTCGGGTCGATCGCGCGGCTGCCGCTGGAGCACCTGGAGTCCATGCTGGCGCAGGCCGCGTCGCTCGCCAAGCCCGCGGCCGCCGACATCCGGCCGGTGCGGCCGTACCTGCGCTCCATGCAGGACGCGGACAAGTACCGCGCCATCGGCGACGACCTGGTGCGCCGCGGCAAGGTGGCGGCGTTCATCGTGGCGGGCGGCCAGGGCACGCGCCTGGGCTGGAAGGGCCCGAAGGGCACCTACCCCGCCACGCCGGTCGCCGGGAAGCCGCTCTTCCGCGTGTTCGCGGAGCAGATCCTCGCCGCCGAGCGCGCCTACGGGGTGCGCATCCCGTGGTTCGTGATGACGAGCGAGGCCAACCACGGCGAGACCGAGCGCTTCTTCGACGACAACCGCTGGTTCGGGCGCCCGCGCGGGGACACGATGCTCTTCGCGCAGGGCATGGTCCCGAGCGTCTCCATGGAGGGCAAGGTGCTGCTCGACCGCCCGTGGGAGCCGGCGCTCAACCCCGACGGCCACGGCGGGTCGCTCAAGGCGCTGCGCCAGGCCGGCGCGCTCGACCACATGCGCGCCTCGGGCATCGAGCACCTCTGCTACTTCCAGGTCGACAACCCGAACGTGCACGTGATCGACCCGCTGTTCCTCGGCCTGCACGTGGCGGCCCCCGACTCGAGCGCGGAGATGAGCTCGAAGAGCGTCCTCAAGCGCGACACCTCCGAGAAGGTCGGCGTGTTCGTCAAGGCGCCGCGCCTGACGGTGCTCGAGTACAGCGACGCGCCGCGGGAGGTCTCCGAGGCGCGCGACCCCGACGGCCAGATCACCTACGGCGAGGGCTCGATCGCGATCCACGTGATCGGCGTCGAGTTCATCCGCAAGCTCACCGACCACCCGCTCGGCTCGATGCTCCCCTGGCACCGCGCGATCAAGAAGGTGCCCTTCGTGGACCCGGCCACCGGGAACCGCGTCGAGCCCGCGGAGCCGAACGCCGTGAAGCTCGAGAGCTTCGTGTTCGACGCGCTGCACGAGGCCGAGGGCCCGATCGTCCTGCGCACCGACCGCGTCGAGGAGTTCGCGCCGATCAAGAACGCCTCCGGCGAGGACAGCCCGGCGACGAGCCGCGCCCTGCAGGTGGAGCGCGCGGTGCGCTGGCTGCGCGAGGCGGGCATCGCAGTCCCCTGCCACGCCAACGGCCAGCCCGACTGCACCGTCGAGATCTCGCCGCTCACGGCGCGCGGCCCCGCCGACCTGCGGAGGAGCCCGCCCGCGAGGCCGATCGCGGCGGGCGCGGAAGTGCTGCTCTGAGCGCCGCGGCGTCCCGCGCCGTCACCGTGCCGGGCGCAGGTCCACCACCGTCGCCTGCACCCGCCTGGAGTTCCGGTAGGTGTCGAGCTCCGGGCGCACGATCAGGTCGACCGGCACGCCCTGCCGCACCTCGGCCGCGCGGCGCGCGGCGCCCCACCACACCGCGCGCGCCCCGCCCGGGAGGAAGAACTCGACGTGGCTGCGGTCGCCGCCGAAGAGGCCGGGGGGCGCGACCGGACGAGCGCCGCGGAGGAGGAACGCGGGCTCCGGGTTGCCGCGGCCGTAGGGACGCAGGATGTCGAGCGCCTTCACCGCGTCGAGGGAGAGCTCCTCGGGCGCGGCCTCGGCGTCGTAGCGGAGCACGGGCCCGGTCTCGCTGCCCGCGGTGCGCGCGGCGCACTCCGCCGCGACGCGGCGCGCGAACTCGGGCACGTCCCGCTCGCGCACCGTGACGCCGAGCGCGAAGGCGTGCCCGCCGCCGCGCACCACCAGGTCGCCGGCGGCGCGCGTGACGGCGTCCAGGATGTCGATCCCCTCGACGCTCCGGCCGCTCCCCTTCGCGGTGCCGTCGCCGCGCACGGCGAGGAGGATGGCGGGCTTGCCCCAGCGCTCCGCGACCTTCGCGGCGGAGATGCCGACGACGCCCTCGTGCCAGCGCGCGTCGGCCAGCACGATCGCGCCGCCCGCGGCCAGCGACGGATCCGCCGCCACCAGCGCCTCGGCCTGGGCGAAGTGCTCCTTGTCCATCGCGCGCCGGCGCTCGTTCACCTCGGAGAGGCGCCGGGCGATGCGGCGCGCCTCCGCGGGGTCCTCCGTCAGCAGCAGCTCGACCGCGTCGCGCGCGTGCCCGAGCCGCCCGACCGCGTTAAGCCGCGGCCCGATGCGGAACCCGACGTCGCCCGACTGGACGCGGCGGCCGCCTGAGAGGTCGGCATCGTCGAGGAGCGCGCGCAGGCCCGGCACCGCGGTGCCGTGGACCCGGTGCAGCCCGCGGCTCACGAAGATCCGGTTCTCGTCGACGAGCGGGACGACGTCCGCCACGGACGCCACCGCCACCAGCGGCAGGCAGGCCGCGAGGGCCTGCTTCAGCACCTCGGCCACGTTGTCGCCGCCGCACCAGGCGCGCGCGAACTCCTGCGCCACCTTGAACGCCACCGCGGCTCCGCACAGGTCCGCGAAGGGCGCGGGATCGCGGCCGGGAAGCGCCGGGTGCGCGATCGCCTCGGCCTCGGCCGTGCGCCCGGGAGGCACGTGGTGGTGGTCGGTGACGAGCAGCTCGAGCCCCAGCTCGCGCGCACGGCGCGACTGCTCCAGGGCCGAGGCACCGCAGTCCACCGTCACGACGGTGCGCACGCCGTCGGCCGCGAGCGACTCGAGCGCGGCGTCGTTGAGCCCGTAGCCCTCCTCGACGCGGTCGGGCACGTACCAGCGCAGGTCGGCGTCCGGCCGCACGGCACGGATCGCCCGCCAGAGCACCGCGGTCGCCGTGATGCCGTCGGCGTCGTAGTCGCCGTAGATGGCCACGCGCCGTCCCGCGCGCACCGCCGCCTCCAGCCGGACGGCGACCTCCGTCGCGCCCGGCAGCGTGCGCGGCCGGTGGAGCAGGTCGAGCCGCGGCGCGTGGAGCACCTCGCGCCCGCGCGCGTCCATGGCGTAGCTGCGGGACGCCATCACGCGCTCGAGGAGGCTCCCCGAGGCCAGCGCCCCGGACCCGATCCAACGGCTCTCGGCCAACGTCATCCGACCAAGCCTAGCGCAGCGCAGGGGGTACCATCCGCCGCGCATGAACCGCTACAAGACCATCCTGCTGTTCGGCGCCCCCGGGGTCGGCAAGGGCACCCAGGGCAAGATCCTCGGGCACGTGCCGGGCTTCTACCACCTCGCGTGCGGCGACGTCTTCCGCTCGCTCGACATGACGAGCCCGCTCGGCAGGAAGTTCCTCGAGTTCAGCTCGCGCGGCGAGCTCGTCCCCGACGAGCTCACGATCGAGATGTGGAAGCAGAACATCCACGCGCAGACCGTGCTCAGCATCTACAAGCCCGCGCAGGACGTGCTGATCCTCGACGGCATCCCGCGCAACGTCGCGCAGGCGAAGGCGCTCGAGCCGTACCTGGAGGTGCTCGACGTCATCCACCTGGTGTGCCGCGACGTGGACGCGATGGTGATGCGCATGCGCCGCCGCGCGCTCAAGGAGAACCGCCTCGACGACGCCGACGAGAAGGTGATCCGCCGCCGCTTCGACGTGTACGAGCGCGAGACCGCGCCGGTGCTCGGCCACTACCCGAGGTCGATCGTGCACGAGGTCGACGCGGTCGGGTCGCCCGCGGTGATCCTGCAGCGGATCCTCGACATCGTCGCGCCGATCCAGGACGCGCACTTCCGCAACCCGCTGGCGGGCGACCCGAAGGCCTGAGCGCGCGGGGCGCTCACGGCGGGCCGGGAGGCAGGGCCTGCGCGGCCCGCGCGGCCAGCAGCTCCTCGTAGCGGCGGGCGGCCGCCTCGAACCACTCGCGCTCCGGCCGGCTGAGCCCGGGAGCGCGTGCCATGCCGCGCAGGTGGTCGAGCCGCTGCGCAAGGACGCTCGCGGGGTCGATGGCGGAGGCGGCCTCGGCCGACCGCAGCCACTCCTTCAGCTCGACGATGTAGGGATGCCCGTCCACGTCGGGCCGCTCGCCCGGGAGCCAGGCAGCCTCGACCGTGCGGATCGGCGGCGGGAACGCGCGCAGCAGCTCGGCCGCAAGCTGCTCGCGGCCCGCGTCGTACCGCGGCGACGCCATCATGCGGTCGCCGAAGCGCTCGAGGTCCTCGCGCGAGCCGACCTCGAGCTCGACCTCGAGGCGGGCCTCGACGGGTCGCCCGTCCGGGCCGCCGCGCACGCGCCCGAGCTCGTCGCGCTCGCCCCGCATCACCACGGCGCGGAGGCGGTCCCCCGGGCGGTGGGCCTGGACGATCTCGGAGAGGCGGGCGCTGTCCGCGAGCCGCTGCCCCTCGAGCTCGACGATCCGGTCGCCGGCGCGGAGCACCTTGCGCGCCGGCATGTTGGGGATCAGGCCCGTGACGGTGACGCCGTCGGCCTCGCCGAAGCGGCCCGCCATCTGGATGCCGAGCGCGCCGCGCGGGGCGTCCACGATGCGCGCGCGCGCGACGTCGAGCAGCCGCACGTGCGCCTCGTTGCCGAGCGGCGACGGCGGGCGCGCAAGCTGCAGCAGCACCTGCTCGTCCGGGATGCGCGGATCGCGCAGCGCCGCGGAGGCGGCCTCGCGCCGGGCGGGATCCTCGCCGCCGAGGTCCGCCACCAGCGCGGCGACGGCGGGGTCGGGCACCACGCCCGCAAGTCGCTCGGGTGCCCACGGGACCTCGACGAGCCCGAGCCGCGCCGCGGCACGGCGCATCCGAGGGTCGCCGGCCCCCGGCCGCACGACCTCGAGGGCCATGGGCGCGAACGGCTCGCCCTCGTCGCCGGCACGGCCGGGCGCCGGCGCCTGCATGGCGCCGCAGGGAGCGCACGCCGCGGCACAGGCGATCAGGGCGGCAGCAGGCGCGACGCGTTGGACTCGATCCAGGAGGCCTTGCGGTCCACGAAGCGGAGCATCTCCAGCGCCGGCACGGCGCCGAACCTTCCCGTGCGGGCGATGACCGAGAGGGCCTCCGAGGTGCACGCGCCGATCATAAGCCAGGGGAGCGCCGCGGCCTCGTGCGGCTCGAGCGGTGCACCGACTCCGTTTGCCGCGCCCATCGCGACGGCGAGCGCGTTCTCCACGCGCAGCTCGGCGCCGGAACCGGGCGGCGGATCGAGGGGGCCGCCCACGTTGGCGAAGTGGAACATCGCCGAGGCGATCTCGCGAACACGGAAGTCGAGCCGGCAGGCGTCGAAGTCGAGCACCGCGGCGAGGCGCCCCTCCGAGAACAGCACGTTTCCCGCGTGCATGTCGCCGTGCACGAACGCCACGGCCGACCGGAAGGCTCCCGCGCGCGACGCGCGCGAATGCGCCTCGAGCGCGCGCGCGACGACGGATGCGGCGGCCTCGCGCACCGCGGCCCCGTCCTGCGAGGGGTCGGCGCGGCACGCCGCGGACGCAAGCCGGAGCGGATCGAAGGCCGGGGGATCGGCGCGCGGCGCCGCGGCGGGCCGCGCCCCGGGGGGCGGGACGAAGGTCGCGGCGGCGCGCAGCATCGCGCCGACCGTGGCACCGACCTCGGCAGCCTCGTCGAGCGTCAGCCTCGGGCGCTCGCCGGACACCCAGCCGAAGATCTCGAATGTTCCCGAGGCGCCCCGGGTCACGGTGAGCCCGGCGCGGTTGGTGCGCAGCGGGGCGACCGGGCAGCAGCGGGCCTCGAGGTGGCACTGGAACGCATGCACCCTGGCGAGCGGACCCGCGTCGTCCGTCGCGCGCCGCTTGAGCATCCAGTCGCCGCCCGGCGTCCGCAGCCTCGCCTTGGCCACCGCCGGCGAGCCCTTCGCGAACTCCCGGTGCTCGATCGGCCCTCTCAGCCGGTACTCGTGCGCGACGAACCGGATGTCCTCCTCCGTCAGGACCGGTCGCGGCGCCTCGCTCATTCCGCGTTCTGCGCCTGCTCCTTGATGCGGTCGATCGCCGTCTTGATCTCGACCACCCGGCGGCTGATCTCCACGTCGCCGCTCTTGCTGGCGATGGTGTTCGCCTCGCGCAGCATCTCCTGCGCCAGGAAGTCGAGCGCGCGGCCCGCGGGCTGGGGGTTCGCCGGCTCGATCAGCGAGCGAAACTGCTCGAGGTGCCCGCCGAGCCGGGCGATCTCCTCCGCGATGTCCGAGCGCTCCGCGAAGATCGCCACCTCGCGCACCACGTCGGCCTCGCCCACGGAGACGCCGAGGTCCTTGAGCGCCGCGGCGAGCCGCTGGCGGAGCCGCTCCTGGTACCCGCCGACCACCTCGGGCACGCGCAGGCGGATGGCCTGCAGGCGGGCGTCGATCTGGTCGCCGAACTCCGCGAGGAGCGCGCGCAGCGCCTCGCCCTCGCGCTCGCGCGCCGCGAGCAGCGCGTCGCAGGCCTCGGACACCAGGCGGAGCACCACCGGACGCGCATGCTCCGAGAGCCGCTCCGCGCGGTCGTCGACCACCACGCCCGGGAGCGAGAGGAGGTCGGCCGCGCGGATCTCGGTCGCGGCGCCGGACACGCCGCGGAGCTGCGCGGCGTAGGCCTCGAGCGCGGCCACGTCGATGCGGGCCACGGCCCGCGCGGAACCCTCCGCGCAGCGGACCGTCACCGTGGCGCTGCCGCGCGCCAGCCGGCGGGTGACGAGCGACTCGATCTCCTGCTCGAGCGGCTCGAACTCCGCGGGCAGCCGAAGCGTCGCTTTGAAGAAGCGGTTGTTGACCGACCGGATCTCGACCGAGTAGCGCGCGCCGTCCTGTTCGTGCACGGCCGAGCCGAATCCGGTCATCGATCGGATCACGTCGTGCTCCCGGGGATCAGGGCGTGGAGGCCGGCGCGGGCGCCGGCGCGGGCTGCGCGGGAGCGGGAGCCGGTTCCGACGCGGGAACGGGGGCTGCCGCGGGGGCAGGCGCCGGGTCGACCGGTGCGGGCGCGGGTGCCGCCGGGGACGGCGCGGGGGCCGCGGGGGCCGTCGGATCGGGCACCGGCGTCAGCTCGACGGGAACCAGCGCGGGCGCGGGATCCGTCGCGGGGGCCGCGGGCGCGGTCTGCGCCGGCGCCTCGGGGACCGCCGGCTGCGCGGCAGCCTTCGTGGCGCGCAGGTCCAGGATGTTGAGCGTCACCGCAAGCGCCAGGTAGATCCCGAACGCGGTGACCGTGGCGTAGGTGAGCGCGTCGCCCACCCGGCCGCCGAACGCGGTGTCCGTGCCGCCGCCGCCGCCGCCGAACGCCTGCGCCAGGCCGCCGCCCTGCGGCCGCTGGACCAGGATGATCAGCACAAGCACCACCGACACGACCAGGAAGAGGACGACGAGGAGGTTGAAGACGACGCCCATGGGGTGTTCCTTCAGTGCCCGCCGGCCGCCGACCACGCCTCCGCCGCGGCGCGGCAGATCGAAGCGAAGTCGCCGGCCTTGAGGCTGGCGCCGCCGATCAGCCCGCCATCGACGTCCGGCTGCCCGAAGATCGCGCGTGCGTTCTTCGCGTTGACCGAGCCGCCGTAGACGATGCGGGCCTTCGCGGCGAATCGCGAATCATACAGGTCACCGAGCACCCTCCGGATCGCGGCATGCATGCGCTGCGCGTCCTCGGGGCTCGCGTTGCGGCCCGTGCCGATCGCCCACACCGGCTCGTACGCCACCACCGTGCGGTCGACGACGTCCGCGCGCAGCGTCCCGAAACATCCCCGCAACTGGTGCGCCACGACCGCTTCCGCGCGCCCGTCGTCGCGCTCGGAGAGCGTCTCCCCGACGCAAAGCACCGCTTCGAGCCCGCTCTCCGCCGCGATCGTGTGCTTCTCGAGGAGCAGGTCGTCGGCCTCTCCGAGCCCGTGTCGACGCTCCGAATGGCCAATAATGACGGACCGGCACCCGAGGTCGAGGAGCATTCCCGCGCTCACCTGGCCGGTGAACGCGCCGCCCGCCTCCGCCGAGCAGTCCTGCGCGCCGAGCAGGACGTTCGAATGCCCGAGCGCGCGCCCGACGCCGAAGAGGTACGGGAACGGCGGGTACAGGGCCGCGTCGATGCGCTCGTCGAGCCGGTCCCGCGACAGTTCCGCCAGGACCGTCTCCGCAAGCTCCACCCCCGACGCGAGGTCGGTGTTCATCTTCCAGTTCCCGCCCACGAACGGCCTGCGATCGGCGTGCATGCGGGCAGTCTACGGGCCGCCGGGATCCGCAATCCCCCTCCCTACACTGCCCCCTCCCATGCCTGCCGCAGCAACGAACCGCGCCGTCGCACGCTCCGCCGCCGAGATCCGCAAGGCCTTCATCGCCTTCTTCGAGGAGAGGTGCGGGCACACCATGGTGCCGTCGAGCCCCGCGATCCCCTTCGACGACCCGACGCTCCTCTTCGCGAACGCGGGCATGAACCAGTTCAAGGACGTGTTCCTCGGGCGCGGCACGCGCGAGTACCGGCGCGCGGTCAACACGCAGAAGTGCATCCGCGCCGGCGGCAAGCACAACGACCTCGAGGACGTGGGCCGCGACACGTACCACCACACGTTCTTCGAGATGCTCGGCAACTGGTCGCTCGGCGACTACTTCAAGGAGGAGGCGATCGGCTGGGCCTTCGAGCTGCTGACGAAGGTCTACGGCATCGACCCGAACCGCCTGTACGCCACCTGGTGCGCGGGCGACCCCAAGCAGGGCGTCGCGCCCGACCACGAGAGCCGCGACCTCTGGCTCAGGTACCTGCCGGCCGACCACGTGATCCCGGGCAGCATGAAGGACAACTTCTGGGAGATGGGCGAGACCGGCCCGTGCGGCCCCTGCACCGAGATCCACTTCGACCGGATCGGCGGGCGCAATGCCGCGGAGCTCGTGAACACGGGCGACCCGGACGTGCTCGAGATCTGGAACCTCGTCTTCATCCAGTTCAACCGCGAGCCGGGCGGCAAGCTGACGCCGCTGCCGGCGAAGCACGTCGACACCGGCATGGGACTCGAGCGGCTCGTGAGCGTGCTGCAGGACAAGCGCTCCAACTACGACACCGACGTGTTCGGCCCGATCTTCGAGCTGACGCGACAGGTCACCGGCGCGCGGCCGTACGGCGGGAAGCTCGAGGACTCGGTCGACACCGCGTACCGCGTGATCGCCGACCACGTGCGCTGCCTCGCCGTCGCGGTGGCCGACGGCGCCGCGCCCGGCAACGAGGGCCGCAACTACGTGCTCCGCCGCATCCTGCGCCGCGCGATCCGCGCCGGCCACCAGCACCTCGGCGCGCGCGAGCCGTTCATCTACAAGCTCGTGCCGGCGGTGGTGGCGACCCTCGGCGAAACCTTCCCGACGCTCGTGCAGAACGCCGCGCGGGTGGTGCACGCCATCCGCGAGGAGGAGATCGCCTTCGGCCGGACGCTCGAGCGCGGGATCGCGCTCTTCGACGAGGCCGCGCGCCGGGCCGGGCCGGGCAAGCGCATCTCCGCGCAGGACGCGTTCGGGCTCCACGACACCTACGGCTTCCCGATCGACCTGACGCAGGTCATGGCCCAGGAGCGCGGGCTGGCGGTCGACGTCGAGGGATACGAGAGACTCATGGAGGCGGCGCGCGAGCGCAGCCGCGAGGGCGGCGCGAAGGGCGAGACGTTCCGGATGCCGCCGCCCGACGTCCTGGAGAAGCTGCGCACTGCGCTCCACGTCCACCCGACCGACGACTCGGGGCGCGACGACCCGAAGCCGACGAACGCGGACGTCGCGGCGGTCTGGGACGGCCATGCGCTCGTGAACAAGGCGGTCGAGGAGCAGCGCGTCGCGCTCATCTTCCGCAAGACCCCCTTCTACGCGGAGGGCGGCGGCCAGGTGGGCGACTGCGGGCTCGTCGAGCTGCAGGGCGGCGCGGGCCGGACGCACCGGTTCCGTGTCGAGGACACGCAGCGCGCCGGCGAGTTCGTGCTGCACGTCGGGCGGCTCGAGCACGGCACGGTCGCCGTGGGCGAGCACGCGACGCTGACGGTCGAGCGGGGCCGCCGCGAGCGCGTCGCCGCGAACCACACGGGCACGCACCTCCTGAACCACGCGCTGCGAGAGGTGCTCGGCGGGGATGTCGAGCAGCGCGGCTCGCTGGTGGCCGACGACCGCCTGCGCTTCGACTTCACGCACCCGAAGGCGATGACCGCGGACGAGCTGGCGAAGGTCGAGATGCTCGTGAACGCGGCGATCGCGCGCAAGGCGGTCGTCGACGCGGCCGTCGTGCCTCTCGAGCGGGCGAAGGCCATCAACGGCGTGCGCGCCGTGTTCGGCGAGCGCTACCCGGACCCGGTGCGCGTCGTCGCGGTGGGGGCGACGGTGCAGGAGATGCTCGCCGACCCCGCCGACGCCCGCTGGCGAGGGTGCAGCGTCGAGTTCTGCGGCGGGACGCACGCGAAGGGCAGCGCGGACGTGCAGCACTTCGCGATCCTGTCGGAGGGCGCGTCGAGCGCCGGCATCCGCCGCGTCTTCGCGGTGACGGGCACCGCCGCGCACGCGGCGGCCGCGGCGGCGGCGAACCTGGAGGAGCGGCTCGCGAAGGCCCGCAAGCTCGTGGGCGAGGGGCTCGCGGCGGAAGTCGCGGCAATCGCCGCCGCGCTCGCCGAGATCCCGCTGAGCGCGACGTTCCGGCACCGGATGGAGCCGGCGCTCGCGGAGCTGCGCGAGCAGGTGAAGGACTGGCGCAAGGCGCAGGAAGGCGCGAACCGCGACGCGGTCGTCTCCCAGGCGCGAGAGATCGCAGAGCGCGCGTCCGGCGCCGTGATCGTCGAGGCCGTCGAGGGGGCGGATCCGGCCGCACTGCTCTCCGCGCTGAGCGCGGTGCGCGCCAAGCGCGCCGACAGCGCGATCCTCCTCCTGAGCGCCGACGCCGAGGCGGGCAAGGTATCGATCGCCGCCGACGTCCCGAAGGCGCTGCAGGACAAGGGGCTGCGCGCGGGCGACTGGGCCCGCGCGGCGGCCGAGGCATGCGGCGGCAAGGGCGGCGGGCGGCCGGACTTCGCGCAGGCGGGCGGCAAGGATCCCGCAAGGCTGCCGGAAGCCACCCGTGCCGCGAAGGCGTTCGCCGCCGCGCGGGTCGGCGGCTGAGCACCGCGTCTAGGGGCCGTCGCCCCGCAGGCGCTCCTCGATCGACCGTGCGCCTGGATCCGTCGCGGCGGGGCGGGCCGCGGAGGCGGCCGCTTGCTGGATGGCGTTGGCCGCGGCCCGGATGGGCGTCACGCCGAGGACCGCCATGCGCGTGTCCGACACCCGGTCCGCCGGGGCCGCATCCGGGAGCGTCGCGAGGACGCGCTCCACCGCGTCCGCGACAGCGGCATCCATCCGCGCGATGCGGGCATCGGCATCGGGACGCCCGGCTTCGCGGAGGGCGCACTCCGCATCGGTGCGCATGCGGGAGAGCCCGGGGAGCGCCGACAGCGCCCAGTCGCGCAGCGCTCGCGCGCGCGCTTCGTCCGGCGCGCCGGCGCCCGGCAGCGCCGCGGCCGACCTCCTGAGCATCAGGGCCACCTGGTTCCGCAGTCGCCGGCGAAGATCGGCCATCGCCTCCGCCTTCCCGGGCGACGCCGGCTGCGCATCGACCCCCGTGCGCTCCTCCGCGAGCGTCGCCAGTTCGCGGCAGGACGCCGCCCGGTCCTCCGGCGCACGACCGCAGACGCGCGCGACGTCGACGCAGGCCAGCGCGGACTGCACCGGCCAGCCGGAGTCCCGGAGGATCCCCGGATCGCTCCCGCATCCGTCCACTTCCTCCACGCTCGGACGCTCCCATCCCTCCGGCTGCCACGATGCGAGCCGGAAGACCTCCTTCGCCGAGGCGGCGTAGGAGCGGGGCTGCGGCACCGCGGTTCGTGCGTCGCGGACGGCTGCCGCGACACGGGCGGCGAGACCCTCGAGCGCTTCCCCGCCGCAGAGGTCCTGCGCCTCCAGGCGCGATGCGATCCCGTCGGCCTCCGATGCGAGGCGCGCGCCCAGCGCGAGGATCTCCGTCGTCGGCGGCTGCGTGACCAGCGCCTCGAGCGCGGCGAGCTGCCGATCCGCGAGCGCCACGAGTCGCTCGCGCTCGCTGCGCGCGTTCGCGAGCGCCTCCGCCCTGCGACGCTCCCAGTCGAGGACCGGGCCCTCCTCGTCCCCGACGACCTCCGGCTTGGCGCCGATGCTCCGCACGAGCGCTGCGTCCGAGAGCGGCGGCAACCCGCCGTGCTCGGCGCGGTCGCGTGCGGCACCCAGGCGGATCCACGCGCCCGCCGCGGGATCGAACGCGCCGATCGTCCGCGCCGCGCGGCCGGTCGCCCGCCATGCGCCCTCGTTGACGTCGGTGCCGCTCCGGGTCCGGTCCGGTGCCGAGTTCGAGAGCGCCGCGTCGAGCCACCGCTCGACCGCCTCCCGCTGGCGCTCCGCGAGCGCCAGCTCCACGGCGGCGCCTGCCGCCTGGAGGGCATCGCCCGCACGCAGCGCGAGGAGCCGCTCCACGACCCCGGGGTCGCACTCCAGGAACTGCAGGCGGTCGGTGACGATGCCGCCTTCCGACTCGAACAACATCGGCCGACGCAGGATCGCTGACGCACGCGCTCGCGCAGCCCCGCGGTCCGCGCCGCCGCAGGCGTGCTCGACGACGGACTCGAGCATCCGGCGGTCGGCCCGGCGCTGAGACGCGAGGTCCTCGAGCACCGCACGTGCCGCGTCGCGCAGGCCGCGGGCGTCCGCCGGCAGGACCGCGCCCCCCGCATCGCGGCGCGCGGCGACGACGCGCAGCCACAGGGCGTCCGGCCCGCCGATCGCCGATGCCGCCTCCCGGCGGCTCGACCACTCCGCGAACCGGTCGGCCTGCAGCGCGAGCGCGATGTCGATTCCCGCCCCGGCGCCGCCGCACGCCTGCATGACGGCGACTGCGTCCGCCGGCGACACCGTCAGGACGGGCGGCCCGAAGAAGCCCTGCGCGGCGCACGCCGCCGCCGGAGCCAGCGCCGCCGCGAGTGCAGCCGATCTGGCCATCACGGTTGCCGATGTCCTCACGGGATTCCTCCTTCGACGAAGCGCCGACGGTCGCGGGCCACGTCCTCGCCGGCGCGGACGAGCACCCTGTCGACCGGAACCGGTCCGCCGGGACTCGGCTCCTGCACCACGTAGGAGACGCAGGTGAGCGTGCGGTCGAACAGCGTCCTCCAGTGGATACGCCCGTCCGCCCGTTCCGGGTTCGCCGACCTTCGCTGGAAGATCCGCACCACCGAGGGAAGGTCGATCCCCTCGGGAGTCCGGAAGAAGTGGTCGCCGTGCCAGCGGTTGCGGTCGACGCCGGCCGGGCCGCGGGCCACGGCTTCGCGCAGCACCGGCGCAAGGCCGCGGTCCGGATCGAGCCAGACGGAGTCCGCGCTCGCGCCCTCGAGGTCGATGCGCACCAGTTCGGCGCCCGGTATCGCAGCCCGGTCCCACGACACGCGGACCGCATCCGCGGAGAGGCGGGCGAGCTCCGCGGCGAGGTCGCCCGTCGGCGCCCGCGCCGTCCCCCGCGCCTCGCTTCCGACGAAGCCCGCGAGCCCTTCCCACTCGGCGGGATCCGCGTGGGCCAGGTGGTCCGTGGCGACCCGGACCTCCACGGGACCGCCGTGCGTGCGGCGGGCCTCCCTGGTGCCGTCAGTCGCCGCGCCGCCGACCGACCGGCCGCCGGGCACGGCGCGGTCGACGACGGTCACCCGCATGCTCCCGTCGTGCTCGCGGCGCACGAGCCGGTCCACGCGCAGTTCCCCGTCCACCGGCGACGCATCCGCGGCGCGAAGCAGCTCCGGGCCGACGCTCATCCGGTCGCGGAAGACGGTGGTGGACGCGCGGATCGCGTCCCGCTTGAACGCGAACACCTCCGCGACGTCGCGTGCGGAGGGAAGCGGGCGCCCGCCGTCGCCGGCAGCGGCAGCCCGGAACCCGATCCACGGGACCGACCAGCGCTCGGGGCCTCGGCGAAGGGCGATCGTTCCTCGCAGGAGCCGCCACTCGCCGGGCGGGGATTCCGGCAGCGGAATGCGCAGCGCGACGCGCTCGCGACCGGGACCGGGGCCGGGACCGGGGCCGGCCGCCGCCGCCTCCGCGCCCTCGGCCGAGAGGGCCCCCGCGCCGCGAGGCAGCAGGACGTGCCGCTCGCACGCGTCGAGTCCGTCGACGCAGCCGAGGAAGAGCGCGCCCGGTGCCGCCGAGGACGGCTGCCACGGCTCCGCCCGCACGACGACCGGCCGCGACTCGATGGTGCGCTCGCCCGCCGCCAGGCGCAGGTCGATGCGCTCGCGGACCTCGTCGGCGCCGGGGGCGCAGCCGATGCGCGCGGTCACCAGCCAGTGGCGCACGAGCGTGCCGTCGGCCAGCGCGGTCGGCGCCCCGTCGGCGGCCACGGCCGCATGCGCGCTGCCGCCGGCCGCCGCCTGGAGGCGCGCGCCCGGCGGCCCGACCGTGCGCACGCGGAACGACCGCTCCGAGGCCGAGCCGGACTCCACCGCACCGAACTCGACCGTCCCCGGGCCGCGCAGGTCGATCCCGCACGCCGTCGCCTCCGCGTCCGCGACGGCCCACGGGACGCCGCCGGAGAGCAGCGTGCATCCGAAGCGGAGCCGCCCCCGCGAGTCGCCGGGCTCGAACACGATCCCGATGCGCGCGGTGCCGCCCGCGGGCACC
This sequence comes from Phycisphaerales bacterium, assembly GCA_044351405.1. GTDB lineage: Bacteria > Planctomycetota > Phycisphaerae > Phycisphaerales > SM1A02 > UBA966. Next base: position 1,153 of record JBILFU010000017.1, on the reverse strand, counting down.
GTCACCGGAACGCCCGTGACGCGCGTGCAACCGGCGCAGTGCGGGATGCCGCGTTCGAGCTCCACCGCCGCGCCGGAGGCGTTGCGCACCTCGACCTCGGCCCGGATCGGCACGTCGAAGGGCGGGTCGATCCGCCCGACGTCCGCCACGAAGCGCGGCAGCGAGGCCGCCAGGACCAGGGCAGCGACCGTCATGGCTCCCCCGGGACTTCGCCGGACTGCCCCGGATCGGCCTCGAGCCTGCAGGGAATCAGGTGCACGTAGCCACCCGCGGGAATGACGGTGCCGTCGAGCACCGCGGTCCGCTGGCAGATGCTTCCCGGCGCGCAGTAGTCGCCGAGCGGCGTGCAGCTGCAGCGGTAGACGGCCACCTCCTCCAGGCACGGCATCCCGATGGGCCGGAAGGTGCCGAAGGGCGTCGACCTGCCGATGTCCGTCACCTGGCCCGACGAACCGTCGCTGGCGGTGTCGCTGATGCACGCCGCGTAGGAGGTCACCAGGCCGCTGACGCAGGTGTCCGCGGGCAGCCGGCACACGATGCGGGTTCCGGCGCGCACGAGCGGGCACAGCTGCCCGAGCGGAGGCCCGAGGTCCGGCGCGGGAATGTGCGCGGGCGCGGGCGAGCAGAGCAGCAGCGCGGGGAGCAGGAATGCGGGAATCGCGGTCGGCATGGTCGTCCCTCCAGTCGTTGTCCACACGAGCGGCAGCCTACGAGCGCCGCGGAAGCGCGCGCGAACGCGCGGCGGAAATTCCCGCGCGGCGGATATCGTTCGCTGCCATGTCGAGCGCCTCCATCAAGTCGGTCCTCGTCGAGGACCGCGTCTTCCCCCCGCCCGCCGACTTCGCCGCGCGCATGGGCACCGTGCACGTGCCCGACATGGCTGCGTACCGCGCCATGCACGAGCGCTCCATGAAGGACCCGGAGGGCTTCTGGGCCGAGGTCGCGCGCGGGTTCCGCTGGTTCACGCCGTGGTCGAAGGTGCTCGAGTGGAACCTGCCGGACGCCCGGTGGTTCGTCGGCGGAACCACGAACGCCTGCTTCAACGCGGTCGACCGCCAGGTCGAGGAGGGCCACGGCGACGAGGTCGCGATCGTCTGGGAGGGCGAGCCGGTCGGCGACGCGGGCCCCGAGGTGCGCCATGTCACCTACCGCG
>JBILFU010000171.1:0-4718 GCA_044351405.1 Phycisphaerales bacterium | reverse complement strand
CCGGGGCCGCCAGGAAGAGGTTCGTCTGCCTCACGCACAGGGCCGACGCGAAGAGCACGGCGACGGCGAGGAAGGTGGCCGCGGACGGCGGCGCCCACGCGGCCAGGCCGACGGCCGCGCTCCCGAGGAGCACGGACGCGATGTCGGTCGTCAGCCACGCGGAACCGCTCAGCACGTACGAGGAGCAGAGGGGCGCGAGCGCGAGCGCCGTCGCGACTCCCGGCCCGCAGAATCGCGCCGCGCCCCGCCACGCCAGCAGCACGAGCGCGAGCCCCGCGGTCGCGGAGATGAGCCTGAGCTGCACGGTGCCCGCGCCGAGGCGGCTGGCGACCGCGAGGGCCAGGTGGTAGGCGGGACCGGTCGCGCTCGGGTAGTCGCGCAGGTCCGGCGCCGGAAGCTGCGCCGCGAACTGCAGCACCGTCGGGAGGTGCGCGGCCGACTCGTCCGCGGCCTCGCTCGTCGCGGGAGCGCCCCACACCGCCACCGGCAGGACGCAGAGCGAGAAGGCAAGCGCAAGGAGCAGCGGGCCGATCCGCCACCACGCCGATCGTCCGGAATGCGGCATGGCGGCTACCTGAACAGCGTCCGCAGCGCTTCCTCTGCGGGCGCCCAGAAGAGGACGACGAGCGTGCCGGCGGCGAAGAGGACGGTCGCGGCCGCGGCACCGCGGTCGGAGAGGACCACGCCCACCGGGTTCCCGGTACGCCCCTGGTTGGCGCGCAGGTAGAGCCGGTGCACCACGATGAGCACCATCGGCGCGAGCAGCGCGAAACCGGTCGCGCGCGCACCGAAGATCCCGCGCGCGTGGTCGCTCAGCGCGTACAGCAGGTAGGACATCATGGTGACGGCGCCGGTGGTCGCGAGCAGCCAGTTGAGGTCCTCGGCGCTGTCGTATCCGGCGCGCGGCGTCCAGTCGACCCGCTCGCCGCGGCCGCGCGCCAGCTCCGCGGCGCGCAGGTCGCCGAGGCGCTTGACGAACCCGAGGAACAGGGTCGACGCGAAGACGACGACGACGAGCCACGTGGACACCGGGATCGAGAGCGCGAGCGCTCCAGCGACCGACCGCAGCACGAACCCGCTCGCCACCGTCACCACGTCGACGAGCCGCACGCGCTTGAGCCTCGCGTTGTAGGCGAACTGGAGGCACGCGTAGATCGTGATGCAGGTGACGAGCGGCGGCCCGACCATGCCCGCGACCGCGAAGGCGCCGATCAGCAGCGCGGCCCCGACCGCGAAGGCCTGGCCGCGGGACACCGCGCCGGACGCCACCGGGCGCAGCCGCTTGGTCGGGTGCCTGCGGTCCTCCTCCGCGTCGAGCGCGTCGTTGATCGCGTAGAAGCCGCTGCCTGCCAGGGAGAACGCGGCGAAGGCGAGCCCGACACGGAGGAGCTGCGCGCGGACCTCCTCCGCGGGCGCTCCCCGCCCTTCCCCCGCCAGCCAGAACACCGCCGGGACCAGGACGAAGACGTTCTTCGCCCAGTCGCCGGGCCGCAGGAGCCTGACCAAGGGGGGGAGCATCGGCCTCACCAGTATCGGATCCCGCCTATCATTTCTTTCCCAAATGGTCGCTCCCACCGCCCAGAACGCCGAAAAGACCGTCCTCGTCCGCATCAAGCGCCAGGACACCCCGCAGGCCCCCGCCCGCTGGGAGGAGTTCCGGGTGCCCTACGGCGAGGGCGCGAACGTCATCAGCGTGCTCCAGTGGATCGCGGCCAACCCGCAGACGGTGGCGGGCGCGAAGACCACCCCGGTCGCATGGGACTCCGGCTGCCTGGAGGAAGTCTGCGGCTCGTGCACCATGGTCGTCAACGGGCGCGTGCGCCAGAGCTGCTCCGCGCTCATCGCGAACATCGTGCAGGAGGACGGATCGATCACGCTCGAGCCGATGAGCAAGTTCCCGGTGGTGCGGGACCTCTGCGTCGACCGCCAGCGGATGTTCCACAACCTCGAGCGCGTCAAGGCGTGGGTGCCGATCGACGGAACCTGGTCGCTCGGCCGGGGTCCGCTCGAGCATCCGGCCAAGGCCGAGACGCGCTACGTGCTCAGCACCTGCATGACCTGCGGATGCTGCCTCGAGGCGTGCCCGCAGTACCACGAGGAGCAGGACGCGTCGAAGTGGGACGAGTCGTTCCAGGGCGCGCAGGTCTGGAACCAGGTGCGCCTCTTCAACATGCAGGCCACCGGCGCGACGCTCGCCGACCAGCGCCTCGACGCCGTGATGGGTCCGGGCGGCATCGCCGACTGCGGCAACAGCCAGAACTGCGTCAAGGTCTGCCCGAAGGAGATCCCGCTGACCGAGTCGATCGCGTCCGTGGGCCGGCAGGCGACCGTGCGCGGCATCAAGCGCTACCTCGGCGGCTGAGAAAGTCACCCCGGGTCGATTTTCCCATTTTCGCGCCGGGCGGGGCGACGTCAGACGAGCGCCGCGAGCACCTCGTTCGCCACCATCATGCCGCGGCGCGTGAACCGCACGCGGCCGACGGCGCGCTGGAGCAGCCCGCCCGCCTCGGCCCGCGCGATCGCCTCGCGCCGCGCCGCGCCGCGCTCGCCCATCGCGAGGATCGCCTCGATCTCCGCCTCGGGCAGCCCGTCGACGAGCCGCAGCCCCATCATCAGCCGCTCGCCGGCGGCCATGTCGGGCGTCGCGCGCTCCACGTCGACGGCCGGGCTGGCGCCCGCGCTCGCGAGCCAGTCCCCGAGCCTCGGCACGTTCTTCCAGCGCCGCCCCTGCGCGTGCCCCGACGCGCTCGGCCCGAACGCGAGCCAGTCCCGGTTCTGCCAGTAGAGCATGTTGTGCCGGCACCGCTCGCCCACGCCGCGGTCGCCCGCGCGCTCGAGCGCCCAGTTGCTCACCTCGTAGCGCCGGAACCCCGCCGCGGCGAGCATCGCGTCCGCGCGCTCGAGCATCGCGGCCTCAGCGTCGTCCTCGCACGGCTCGAACTCGCCGCGCTCCATGCGCACCGTCATCGGCGTGTTCGGCTCGTAGGTGAGCCCGTAGCAGCTCAGGTGGTCCGTGCCGAGCGCGACCGCGGCCCGCAGGTCCGACTCCCATTCCGCGACCGACTGCCCCGGGATCCCGAAGATCAGGTCGACGCTCAGCCGCGCGACGCCCGCCCGCCGCAGCGCGCCCACCGCGCGCCCGACGCTTGCCGGATCGTGCCACCGCTCGAGCGTCTTCAGGTGCCGCGGGTCGAAGCTCTGCGCCCCGAGCGACACCCTGCCGACGCCCGACGCCGCCAGCACGCACGCCACCTCGTCGGTCACGGTCTCCGGGTTCGCCTCGACGGTCCACTCGGCACCTGCCGCCCAGGGGAGCCGCGCGCGCAGCGCCCCGAGCACCCGCGCCAGCACCGGCGGCCGAAGCAGGGTCGGCGTGCCGCCGCCCACGAACAGCGTCCCGAGCGGCGCACCGACCGTCGGCCGCCACGCATCCACCTCCGCCTCGAGCCGCGCCGCGAACTCCTCCTGCCTGTCCTCGCGGTCGACGAAGCTGTAGAAGTCGCAGTAGTGGCACTTGTGGAAGCAGAACGGCACGTGCACGTACGCGCCCTCGAAGCGCGGCGCCGCCCCCGCCACGGCCTGAAGCGCGCTGGTCCGCGGCGCACCCTGCGCCCCGCCGCCCGCGATCGGAAGTGCCGTTGCCATGGGACGCATCGTAGGGAGCGCAGCCCGCGCCGCCGCTACGATGCGCCCTTCCGATGAACGCCCCACACGGCCGCCGCCCCGCCCCGCCCGCCCGCGACGCCGCCGGGCACACCGCGATCGTCGGCCTGCAGTGGGGCGACGAGGGCAAGGGGAAGATCGTCGATCTCCTCACCTCCGAGCACGACGTCATCGTCCGCTACAACGGCGGCGCGAACGCCGGCCACACGGTCCAGGTGGGCAGCGAGCGCTACGCGCTCCACCTCATCCCCTCCGGGATCCTCTACCCCGACAAGCACTGCGTGATCGGCAACGGCGTGGTCGTCGACCCGGAGAAGCTCCTCCAGGAGATCGACACGCTCCGCGCGCGCGGCATCCGCGTCGGCGCCAACCTGCGCATCAGCGACCGTGCGCACGTCGTCATGCCCTACCACAAGGAGCAGGACGCGGCGCTCGAGGAGTACCTCGGCGCGAAGACCGCGGCCGCGCGCGGCAACCTCGCGATCGGCACCACCCGCCGCGGCATCGGCCCCGCGTACGCCGACAAGGTGCGCCGCTCGATGGCGATCCGCGTCGGCGACCTGCTCGACGCCGACTACCTGCGCAGCCGCCTGCACGTCATCTGCACGCTGCGCACCGCGGAGCTCGAGGCGCTCGGCGTCCGCACCGCCCCGCTCGACCCGGACGCGCTCGCCACGCGCTACGCCGAGCTCGGCGAGCGCCTGCGCCCGCACGTCGACGACACCGTCTACGCGCTGCACGACGCGATGGCCGCGGGCCGACGCCTCCTCTTCGAGGGCGCGAACGCGAGCCTCCTCGACATCGACCACGGCACGTTCCCCTACGTCACGAGCAGCAACTGCTCGACCCTCGGCATCCCCGCCGGCACCGGCGTCCCGGGCCACGCGATCGGCCGCGTGCTCGGCATCATGAAGGCCTACTCGACGCGGGTCGGCGCCGGCCCGTTCCCCACGGAGCTCGACAACGAGCTCGGCCACCGCATCCGCGAGCGCGGCCGCGAGTACGGCACCACCACCGGCCGCCCGCGCCGCTGCGGCTGGCTCGACCTGGTCGCC
>JBILFU010000169.1:0-4767 GCA_044351405.1 Phycisphaerales bacterium | reverse complement strand
CGCCATCTGCAAGGCCACCGGCGAGCTGGTGCAGATGTCCTACATCGGCCGAAACGACGATGCGCAGGTCGGCACCATCACGATGAACGTGCTCCGGTCCGGCGACGCCCGGGCGCTGCGGCTGCCCGTGCAGTGGGCGGTCTTCGGCGAGGGACAGACCCAGACCCAGCCCGGACCCGAGATCTCGATCAGGATCGAGGGCTCGGGGTCGGGGGCGACGCAGCCGGTGCCGGCGCCTGCCCAGGGGACGCCGGGGTCGCCGCAGCCGGCGCGGTGACGGTCGACCAGAACCGCGCCGAATACTCCCAGCGATCCCGCGTGCCGGGAATCGGGATGTACGAGGCGAACTGCCCGCGCCCGGACGCGCGCCGCTCGTAGACGGGATCGCTCTCCACCCACTCCTCCCGGGTCATCTGCCGGGCTTGCCAGCGGACGAGGTCCGCGCCGACGGCGCGGGCGGCCTCCAGCGCCTCCGCGTCGAGGTCCGCGTGCCGGGCGCTGGCGATGAAGCGACTCCTGCCGAGCTGCCGCGCCGCATCGGGCGCCGGATCCTCGGCGACCACCGAGGCGGCGGCGACCGGCGCGAGCCGCTCCCCGCCGTACCCCGCGAGGAAGGGGTTCGTGTTGCACGCGGCGAGCAGCAGCGCCGCGGCGGGCAGGATCGCGTCGGTTGCCGTTCGGGTTCGGGGCATCCGCGCAGTCTAGGGATCCCGTCCTTCGGCCACCAGCCACGCGGCATCATCGCCGAGGCGCGCACGCAGCCGATCGACGAGTTCGCGCACGGCGCGTCCGGCGTGGGCCGCGGGCTCGCCGTCATCGCCGCCTCCGCCGAGGAACGGCGTCGCGTCCGCCATCCGCGGCCTGCGGATGGCCGTCACCACGAGCCGCTCCAGGCCCTCGCCACGCTCGTGGTGCCCGAGGTGCACGCGCTCGAGGCGCGGCCAGAGGATGGCCCAGAGGTGCCGCGGATCGCGCGTGGGCGTGCCCAGGTGCACGGTGCCGGCCACCGGCGGGAGCCGCGCCCGGTCGATGCGCACGTGCACCGAGGCCGCGCCCCTGCCCTGCGCACGGAGCCGGTCGCAGAGCCCGGCCAGCGCGTCACGGAACGCGATCGCCACGGCCTCCCGCTGGGCGCAGGGCGAGTCGAAGGCGAACTCGCCCGCGCATGGCTCCGGGGGCGGCACGGCGCGGAACGGCCACGGAAGCCGGCCCTCGGCCATGTCCAGGCGCTCGAGCAACGGAGGGCCGAACCGGTCGGCGAGCGCATGACGGGCGATGGCGCGCAGGTCGCCGATGCTGCGGATGTTCAGTTCCGCCAGGGCGGCGCACACGGCGTCCGGCACCCGCAGCGATTCGACCGGCAGGCCCGCCGCCGCTTCCGGGAGCGTGCCCGACACGGAGAGCGCCGTGGCGCGCGCCACCGCCTCGCCTGCACCCGGGGCGCCCGCCTGCGCATGGTCGATGCCGCGCCGCGACAGGCCACGATGGATCCGACGTGCCAGCCGCCCGGCACCGCCATGCACGCGCAGGCAGCCGGTGACGTCCAGCAGCACGAGCGGCGCCCCGCCCAGGACCGCGGCATCGGGCTCCTCCAGGTGCACGCGCGGCGAGAAGCGATGGCACCACTGCGCCAGCCGCACGAGCGCCCGGTGCGGGCGCCGCCATCCCGGCAAGGCGATGGCCACGAACCACGGCACCGCGACATGCGCCATGGCTCAGCCGACCTTGCGCGCGGGGTCGTGCGCGCCATGCGCCCAGCGTTCGCCTCGGCTCGTCATCCGTCCCGCGCCGCGGCCGCGACGACGGACCCGCGAGTGGTCCTCGGCGACCCTGCCGGCGGCACCGGCCGCCTGCGCCTCGGCGATGCGGCGCGCCCGGCGCGCGGCACGCAGGGCCTGGCCCGCCGGCATGCGCTCGGTGCCTTCCCATTCGAAGCTGCGCACGGCACGGACGACGCACTCGGCGGCGAACGCCATGCCGGAGCCCTTGGCGCGTTCGAGCGTCACGGTCCACGCTGGCTCCTCGGGAATGCGCTCGGCCAGCGCGTGACCGGCACGGAGCCACGGGGCGCGCTCCGCGGGGCTCCCGGCGGAGCCGGCAGCGGCACGCTCCACGTGCCACCGCGTGGCGCACGCGCTTGCCGTCGCGCGACGCACGCGGGGATCGCGGGCAGGACCGCGCAGCAGGAGGACCGGTACGCGCGAAGCGGCCAGCTGCAGCCGCCGCGTGGCCGCGAGCTCGAAGCCGCGGCCATCCGCGATCACGAGGCACACGCCGCTGCAGCGCGCGGCCTGCTCGACGGACCAGAGCCGTGCACCCGGGTCGGAGGCCGGTGCGTCGACGAGGAGCGAGCGGTCGTGCAAGGCGGCGTCCGGCCAGGTGCGCGGCACCGGCGCACCGAACATGCCGGCAAGCGCCGCACGCGTGCCGCGCACCAGGTCCGCGGCGCCGGGCCAGGCCGCGCGGCCGATCCACGCGACATGCAGGCCATCGGATGCATGCGCGTCGGCGCGCGCGCGGGCCCGCGCATCGCAATCGCGCAGCACGCGCCACGCAAGCTGCACGCACAGGCTGCGCGCATCGGCGAGGTCGCCCCACCATTCGTGGAGTTCCGCCGCCGGCAGCCCGCCGCCGAGGGCTGCATCGATGCGGGGCCAGCCCGTCGGCACGCGTACCGATGCCACGCCGCCGCGCGCCGCCAGGGCCTCGCGCAGCCGGTGGAGTGGCTCCGAAACCAGTGATGGGTCGGGAATAGGCATTTGTACGGTATTTGTTAGGGTATCATCCCCGGCAGCACCGTCAAGCCCCCGAGTGCGAAAACGTGCGCACACCCTGCTGCCGTCGAAGACGCAGCGGCCTGCGTCAGGGACGCAGCAGGTCCGCGGTCACGTCCGCGACGCCCGCGCACCCCGCCAGCGCGAGCGACACGTCCAGTTCATGCTGCAGGATCGCGAGGGCGCGCGCCACGCCGGCCTCGCCGCCCGCGGCGAGGCCCCAGAGCACCGGCCGGCCGACGCACACGGCCTGCGCGCCGAGGGCGAGCGCGCGCAGGACGTCGGTCCCGCGGCGCACGCCGCCATCCACGAGCACGGGCACCCGTCCCGCGACCGCGTCCACGCAGTGCGGCAGCGCCTCGACGGTCGCGGGCGCGCCGTCGAGCTGGCGGCCGCCGTGGTTCGAGACGAGGACCGCGGCTGCTCCCAGGTCGACGCCGCGCGCGGCGTCCTCGGCACGGCAGATGCCCTTGAGCACGACCGGCAGCGCCGTCGCGTCGCGCAGCCACTCGAAGTCGCGCCAGGTGAGGCTGGCGTCGATCGTCCACGCGAGCGCCTCGTGGATGCCGCGGCCGGCGTGCCCGGTCGGGCCGCCCGGACGCTCCAGGTGCACGATGCGCATGCCGTCCGGCACGCGGAAGTGGTTGCGGATGTCGCGCTCGCGGATGCCCCACACCGGGGTGTCGACGGTCAGCACCAGCGCGTCGCATCCGGCCGACGCGGCACGCTGCGCGAGGTCGCGCACCGCGCCGCGGTCGCGGCCGATGTACATCTGCATCCACGTGCGCGCGGCCGGGTCCACCCCGGTGGCGGCGGCGCGCACCTCCTCGACCGCCATGGTCGACAGGCTCGACAGGATCATCGGCACGCCGGCCGCGGCCGCGGCGCGTGCGGTGGCCACCTCGCCGTCCGGGTGCGCCATGCGGTGGAGCGCCGTCGGTGCCACGCAGACCGGCATGGCGGCCGTGCGGCCCAGGACCTCGGCCCGCGACGAGCGCAGCGACACGTCGCGCATCACCCGGTACCAGATGCGCAGCCGCTCCCATGCGTCCCGGTTGGCGCGGAGGGTGGTCTCGGCCCACGCGCCGCTGCGGAAGTAGTCGCGCGGCATCTGCGGCAGCACCTCGAGCGCGTGGCGCTCGAGGTCGTCGAGGCTCGTGAATTCGGCGACGTCGGGCTGCATCGAGGCGGGGATCGTACCCTTCACGCATGCGCGCACCCCTCGCCGCGTCCGCACTCCTCTGCGCACTCGCCGCCGCGTGCGGCCCGGCCGCTCCGCCGACGCCGCCGCGCGCGACCGTCGCGGCGCCGCAGGTCGAGGAAGCGACGGCGCCCGCGCGCGCCGAGGCCCCGCCGCCCGATGCCTACGGCCGTTGCGCGCCGTCGCCGGACGGCATCGGCACCACCTACCTCGGCCGCGAGATCGCGGCCTTCATGACGCACGGCGGCATCCCCTGGCTCGAGCGCGACTCGCGCGAGGCGGAGGAACGCACGAGCGCGCTCCTCGACGCCCTCGGCCTGCTTCCCGGCATGTGCGTCGCGGACATCGGCGCCGGAAGCGGCAGGCTCACCGTCCCGATCGCGCGGCGCATCGCGCCGGGAACCGCGTTCGGCACGGACATCCAGCCGGAGATGCTGCGCTTCCTCGAGGCACGCGCGCGCACGGAGGGGCTGGGGAACCTGAAGGGCATCCTGGGCGACGAGGACGACACCATGCTTCCCGCGGGCCAGGTGGACCTGGTGCTCCTGGTGGACGCCTACCACGAGTTCGCCTACCCCTGGGAGATGATGCGGTCGATCGTGCGGGCGCTGCGCCCCGGCGGGCGGGTGGCGCTCGTCGAGTTCCGCGCGGAGGATCCCGCGGTCCCGATCAAGGCGCTCCACAAGATGACCGAGGCGCAGGCCCGGCGGGAGCTCGAGGCAGCCGGCCTGCGCTGGGTGCGCACCGATCCGCGACTGCCGTGGCAGCACCTCCTGTGGTTCGAGAAGCCGT
>JBILFU010000168.1:0-4777 GCA_044351405.1 Phycisphaerales bacterium | reverse complement strand
GCGGCCATGCACGGTCACCTGCTGCGCGGGGCGCGGCGGGTGGCGCTCCTCGCGGTTGATGCGGTGGAAGAGCGGGCAGCCGTGGAAGCCCCCGAGGCAGTAGCGGTACATCGCGTCGAGCTCCGCCATGCGGAAGCGCTCCTGGCAGCGCGGGTCGTTCTTCTCCACGTGCGGACACGCGTGCGCGAGCGACGGGTCGGGTGCGGCTTGCATCGGCGGTCCACCGATCCTAGATCGGCCCGGGCTCCGTTCCCGCTCCCGAAATCCGGGCCGACCCGGCCGGGAGCGGACTTATCCCCCGGTGCGCGGCGGCGCTACTTCCGCTGCAGCTCCAGGCGCTTGACCTGGCCGTCCTCCAGCGAGCGCCACACCGGCGCGCCGCGCCACTCCTTGTAGTTGGAGCTGGTCACGCCGATCAGGAACGGCTGCATGTCGGGGACCGGCATCGGGCCGGTGCGCCCGTCCTCGCCCACCGTGCGCGTCCATCCGTTGGGGTGAGGAGGCAGGCCGTCGCGCGCCTCGCCGAGGCGGACCTCGGCGCCGCGCACGGGCCGCTTGGTCCTCGCGTCGACCACCAGGAAGTCCACCTGCTTGATCCGGAACCTCCGCAGCGGGACATCCTCGGCCCGCGGCCCGGCGATGGTGCGGCCGTCGAAGCCCAGGGTGGCGTCCTGGTAGCCCGCCAGCCGCACCGTCACGCGGTTGCGGAAGCCGGACACCTGGTCCACGGTCGCGACGCCGGCGGCGTCGGTGACGGCGCGCTGCAGCGGCGGGAAGCCCCAGTCCGCCTCCACGCCCGGCTGCGGCAGGTAGAGGAACGTCGCCGCGAACACCTCGGCGCCGGCGACGGGCGCGCGCGTCTCCGCGTCGATCACCGAGAGCCGCAGCGGCTCCCGGCGCACGCGGCGGAACCGGACCGGGTACTCGTTGTCGGGCGCGGCCTTGATGTCGCGGAACATCAGCACGTGGTCGTAGCCGCCCGCGTCCGGCGCGATCGCGCCCACGGGCGTCTCGAACACGCCGAAGAGGACGGGCTCGTGCTCCGCGCGCAGCATGGTGAGGTTGGTGTTGGCGGAACCGACCGACACCTCGGCGCAGCCGTCCGGACCGGTGTTGACGAACCTCTTCCCCGGGAAGATGTTGAGGAGCCCGAATCGGTGCCGGTAGATGCGCACGTCCGCGAGCGGCTCGCCCCCGGCCTCGGTCACCGCGCGGACCACGATCGGCTTGCCGCAGGCGGAGAGCGGCAGCGCGGCCAGGAGCAGGAGGGCGGCGAGGAGGCGGATCATTGCACCCCGCTCGGCCCGACGCGGAGCGCCTTGCCGGACTCCACCGGAATTGCGTTGATCCCGAAGCCGGCGTCCATCAGCGCCTGCTCGACGAGCTTCGACTCGCGGAAGGAGTCCTGCCAGACCACCAGCTCGACCCGCTCCCTGGCCGGGTCGGTCGCGGCCAGGAGCGCCTTCACGGCGGCGACTGCCGCGGCCGCGTCGGCGACGGCGATCCCGTCCCTCGGTGCCGTGAGCTCCGTGTCCGCACCGTCGATCGCGGGGCGCGAGAGCCTGCCCCCCGCAAGCGCCATGCAGACCGGATCACGACCGTCGGCGGCAACGAGCCTGCTCAGGCGCACGAAGCCGGACGGCGCGCGGGGTGCCGCTGCCTCGGCGGCGTCGGCCTTCGCGGAGGCTCGCTCGAGCTCCCGCCGTGCCTCGGCGACCGCGTCCGACAGGGACCTCGCCTCCGCCCGCAGCCGCTCCACCTCCGGCCGGAGCGCCGCGACGGCCGCGCCCGCCTCCGCGATGCGCGACATCGCGTCCCTCCAGCGCCGCTCGAGCTCGGGGTCGCCCGCGGGGGGGAGCGCCGCGAGCCGCTCGCGCAGCTCCCGCACCGACCGCTCCAGGACCTCGACGGCGGCGCGGTCCTGCGCCGGCGCCTCCTCCGCGGCGCGGCCGAACAGCACCACCATCAGCAGGATGAACATGACGACGCCGAGCGCGTTGGTGATGGCGTCGAGGAACAGGTCGAGCGGATCCCCCGCGAGGGACGAGCCGCCCCTCGATCCGCGCCGGCGCCGTCGGCGGCCCGCGCTCAAGGGACCGCCCCCGTGGCAGCAGGCCCGACGCCCTCGAACAGGCTGGACTTCCCGTCCCACAGCTGCCAGCCGACCTCGAACCGGCCCGAGCGCCGCCACAGCCCCGAGAAGCGCGCGATCGCGTCGTCGTGGACGACGAACAGCAGGTACCGCGAGCCGGGATCGATCGACCGCATCATGTCGCGCACGCGCTCGTCCGCGCCCGGATCACGGAGCTCGGCCAGCACCACGGGCGAGCCGTTCGCGTCCAGCTCGCCGACCACCACCCGGTCGTGCATCGGCTCCACGAACACGGGCGCCTTGGCGTAGACCTCTCCCGGCCGGAACCGGAACCGCTGCCGGACCTCCTTCGCCTTGGCGTCGCGCTCTGCCGCGGCCAGCCGTTCCCGGGCCTCCCTCGCCAGGCGCTCCGCATCCTCCCGGTCGCGGCGGGCACGCTCGGCCTGCGCGCGGAGCGAGGCCTCGGACCCGCGGAGCTCCTCCGCCTCCGCCCGAAGCTGCTCGGCGCGGCGCTCCGCCACGGCGGCCTCCGTCTCGGAGACGGGCCGGGTCGCCCCGCGCGACTCGATGGCCTTGGCGAGCTCCGCCTCGAGCCGCCGCAGCTCCTCGACGCGCGCAGCCTCCGCGGCGATCTCTTCCGGACTTCGCTCGTCCTGCCGCGCACGGGCGTCGCTGACATCCTCGGAGAGGCCGTCGAGCGCCAGGAGCAGCGCGGTCAGGATCAGGATGCCGGTGAGGCACGCCATGATGTCCTGGAAGGAGAAGAGGCTGAGCGGCGCTTCCTCTCGTTTCCTGCGGCGTGCCATGGGTCAGCGCCAGTCGGTGAGCTTGAGCCGCGAGAGGACGTGCTCGGTGGTGAAGTCCGCGATCCCGTCCAGGAGCGCCTCCTCGCGCTTGTAGACCCACGTGGAGAGCAGCTGGATGGCCACCGCCGCGAGCAGCGCGACGAGCGTGGTCTCGAACGCCGTCGACAGGCCGCCCACCACGGGCACCAGCTTGTCCTTCATGCTCCCCGCGTCGGCGCCCTTGGCGCCGAGCACCTCGGAGAACGACCCGATCGCCTGCGACAGGCCGACCACCGTCCCGATGAAGCCGAGGATCGGGATGGTCCAGATGAGCGACCGCACCACCGTGTAGCTCGAATCGATGCTCGAGGCGTCGGAGTCGGCCTGGCTCTCGAGCACCGCGCCCACGTCGCGCACCTCGCCGATGTTGCCCAGGTTCGAGAGCGCCATGTCGATGCGGCGGAAGAGGAGGAACTCCTTCGGCCGGTCGGCGCACGCACGGATGCGCTGCAGCACGTCTCCGGCGGTGCCCGGGCTCAGGACGAAGTCGCCGCGGCGGGGCACCACGTCGACCGCCCGCAGCGCCCTCATCTGCACCGAGGTCTTGGCCCACTTGGCACCCAGCATCCCCAGGCACCAGAAGGAGAAGAAGACGACCGCCCAGTTGGTCCAGCAGCGGCTCATCACCAGCATCAACTGGCTGCCGGGGGCCAGGAGTCCCAGCACCAGCGCGCCGAGCACGGTGAGCGCCGCCGCCACCGCCAGCCAGAGGGGTGCGCTCGCCGCGGTGAATCGCCCGCCGGAAAGCCCGACCATGCACTCGATGTCGCCGGAGCGGGCGTCGAGCTTCCCTCGTGCGGGCGGGGGCTGTTGGGCCATTGCCATTGGGGCGCCGAGGCTATCACGCACGGGCCCGCGTCGGCCCGTCCGCGTCCGGCGCGCATGCCCAGCCGAGCCCGGAGAAGCCGAGCGCCATGCATGCGGCGACGGCAGCCTCGCGGGCCTGCGGGCCGGGCGCCACGGCGGAATGCACGAGCACAGAAAGGACGCACAGGCCGATGCCCGCCGCGGCCCACGCGAACGTCGAGCCGGGCGCCTTGAAAGGGCTCCCGAACGCCCGGGCCCCCGCGACGACGACCGCGATGCACCCGGGCGCGGCCGCGGCGGCGCACGCCAAGGGCTCGATGCCGACCGAGCCGCGCAGGCGGTGCGCGAGGATCACGGCCACCAGGCCGGATGCCGCACCGATGGCGATCACGAGCACCGCCCACGGCCGGGATGCCGCGGGAAACGTGCGCCCGATCGCAAGCAGCGCGGCCGCCGCGGGGACCGGCGCGATCGCCGCCGCGGCCCAGGGAACCGGCAAGGCGTCGAGCACCGAGACGAACGCGAGCATGGTGGACACGGAAGCCACGACGACGGCACGGGAAGCGTCGGCAGGCAGCGCAAGCACCGCCAAGGCGCCGAGCGCGGAGACTGCCTGCAGGACGCGAAGCGCGAGTCGCAGCTGTTGCGCTGGATCCGAGGCCCATTCCGGCATCGCGGGGAGCCGCGCCGCGGCCGAGGCGGCGCCCGCAAACAGGACGAGCGCGGCGGCACACGCGGCGACGGGCACCCCCGACACCACGGCCCGCCGCCCCGAGGGTCGAGGCGGATCGGCCGGCACAGATCGGGGCGGGACGGGCGCGTCGGCGGGCACTGCCTGCACCATCCCGATCGCCGCGGGCGGATCCGGGGATGCCGCGGGCTCGAGGATGCCGGGCACCTCTGACGCCGGCCGCCAGCGGACTCCGTCGTTGCTCAGGAAATGCACGCCCGTGATCTGCCCGCGCAGCGCCATGGTGCGGAGGCGGTCCGCCTCGA
Organism: Phycisphaerales bacterium; assembly: GCA_044351405.1. Classification (GTDB taxonomy): domain Bacteria; phylum Planctomycetota; class Phycisphaerae; order Phycisphaerales; family SM1A02; genus UBA966. Next base: position 37 of record JBILFU010000168.1, on the reverse strand, counting down.
ACGGTCCGGTGACCCGGCCGGCGTAGCGCACGAACCA
>JBILFU010000167.1:0-4779 GCA_044351405.1 Phycisphaerales bacterium | reverse complement strand
CGCAGCAGCTCGAGCGGGTTGGGGCAGCGCACCGCATCGGACGTGCCGCTCCTGCGGTCGCGCACCTCCGCCATGCACTCGCGGGCGATCACCTCGACAGCCGGCTGCGCTCCCAGCATCGACCATCGCCCGACCGACGCGCCGCCCTCCACGCTCTCGAAGAGGAAGCTCGGCGCGGTCCGGTCGTCGGGCGCCACCAGGCGCCGGTACGCGAGCACCGGCGTGAGCTGGTCGCTCAGGAGGCGCCGCGTCAGGAGGTGGACGGGAACGGGGGAGCCCATCTGCGTGGGGAGGCTAGCCGCGCGGCGCGCGCGGGCGCCGCGGCGCGGCGGACGACCGGCTCGAAGCGTCGCGCGGCTCGCCGAACCGCCGGGCGGCGCAGGCGGCGATCGCGATCGCGTCGGCCACGTCGGGCGGCTCGGGCAGCGAGCGGAGCCCGAACTGCTGCATCGCGGCGCGCTGCATCTGCTGCTTCGAGGCCTGCCCGCGGCCGGTGAGCGCCTTCTTCACCTCGGCGGGCGAGTATTCGTCGATCTCCAGGCCGCGCTGCGCCGCCGCCAGGAGCACGACGCCCCGCCCGTGTCCCATGACGATGGCGGTCCGGACGTGCGCCACGTGGGCGAACACCTCCTCCACGGCCACGCGCTCCGGCCGAAGCTCCTCGAGCACCGTGCCCAGCTCGCGGTGCAGCTCGAGCAGCCGCGCGATGACCGGCTGCTTCGCGCTCAGCCGGATCACGCCCGCCTCGACGAGCGCCAGCCGGTCGCCCGACGCCGGCCGCTCCACGCACGCATAGCCCGTGACGCGCAGGCCCGGGTCGATGCCGACGAACCTCATGGCGCCGCCTCCGCCCGAGGCGCGCGGCGCACCACCAGGGTCACGGGCGTGCCCGCGGCCGGCATCGCTCCGGTGCGTGCCTGCCACGCGGGGGCGTCGACCTCCGCGCGGTCGGAGAGGACTTCCCGGAACGCGATCGTCTCGTCGCCGAAGGTCACGATGCCGACGACGCTTCCGGACCGGTCCGCGGCGTACGAGGGCAGGCCACGGGCCGTGCCGGCGTCCGCGAGCTCGCGGGAGCCGGCGAACACCCAGGGCTGCTCGGGGAACGGGCGGCCGCGCACCGGATCGTGGACCCAGTCGGAGAGCGGGCGGTCCCGGCCCTGCAGCCGCACGAGGATCTCGAGTGCCTCGCCCGACGGGGCGATGCGTTCGACGCTCCCGTCGGCCGCCTGCTCCCAGCGCCCGGGCGCACCGGGGCCGGCTCCCAGGAGGAGCAGCGCCGCATGGATCCTGGACGCGGGCACGCGAACCGCGAGCAGCGCCTCGTGATCGCGCGTGCCGGCCGCGCACACCGCCTGCTCCAGCCAGCCGCGGTCGCACGCGACCTCGGCGTCGATCCGGACCTCGCCGCAGGCACGGTCGACCTGGAGCCCCTTGCCGAGGTCGATGGCTTCCCGGGACGGGGAGCGGGCGGCCATCGAGCAGGACGGGCCGGCCGCGACCAGCGCCGCCAGCACCGCCGCCCCGCGCAGCACGGTCCCGCGGTGCCGCAGCTGGGGTTCGCTCATGGCAGGAACATCGGCCAACCTCGCCGGGGCACCGCAGGGAAATGAAAAAGGCCCGGCGGAGACAAGCTCACGCCGAGCCCTTCCGGGGGCAACTGAGATGCCATACTGTAGCAGGCTCGCCGCGGAGCGTGGCGACGAACGGAGAAAAATATCGACAGTTCCCGCGAATCCCCGACCCGCGCACCGATCACGCTCCGCCGCACCGTGCGGGTCGGGATCTCCACGGTCCCGGCGGCCGACGGCGAAAGTTCCCGCGGACGCCGTGCGAACGGTCTCGCGGGAATTCCCCCCTCGGACGGCTGGACGGCGCACCACGAGATCGACGTCGCGTGCTCGGGCGATCCCGACCCGACGACGGGATACCTCCTCGGAATTCAGGAGATCGACGCCGCCGTTCGCGAGGCTGCGCTGCCGAGGTTGCGGGATGCCCTGCGCACCGGATCGCCGCAACCGCACCGTGCACCCGACATGCTCGTCCGCGCCGTCTCCGGCGCCCTGCCCGCCCGGGTGCGCGTCACCGGGCTGGCGTGGCGGCCCGGTCCCTTCGTCAGCTACGCCTGGAGCCACCGCATGCCGGAACACGCCATCCTCTCCGAGCGCTTCGAGTTCAGCGCCGCCCACCGCCTGCACTGCCCGCAGCTCTCCGACGAGGAGAACCGCCGCACCTTCGGCAAGTGCAACCATCCCAGCGGCCACGGGCACAACTACCGGGTCGAGGTCTCGGTCCGCGTCCCCACCGGACCGGATGCCCCCGCCATGACGGCCGCGGCGCTCGAGGGCACGGTGATGCGCGAGGTGATCGACCGCTTCGACCACCGGCACCTGAACGTGGACTGCCCGGAGTTCCGGGATCTCAACCCGTCGGTCGAGAACATCGCCCGCGTGTGCCACGGCCTGCTCGCCGGACCGGTGCGCTCGGGCGGCGCGGAGCTCCACCGCGTCACGGTCTGGGAGACGGAGAAGACCTCGGCGAGCTACCCGGCCGAGTGACGGGAGGCGCCCGCACGCGGCGGGCGGGCCGGGCTCAGCTGCAGGTGCAGCCCTTGAAGTCGTCCGGCCCGTGCGAGGACGGCTGGCGGTCCTCGCCGTAGACGTGGAGCGTGCCCGGCTCCTCGGAGCGCGCGGCCTTGTGCGAGCCGTCGCAGAGCGGGAAGTTCCTCGTCAGGCCGCAGGCGCAGACGAAGACGGGCTTGTCGGAGGGTTCGACCTTGATGGGCGCGGTTGCGACGTGGCGGACGATGCGTGCCATGGTGGGGTGACTCTAGGGCGCGAGGTCTTCCTCGGCAAGCAGGCGGAACCGCTTCCGGAGGAGGATCTGCCCGGCGAGGTGGTTGTCGTCCACGCAGATCGCGACCGCCGGGTGCTCGCCGCGAAGCATGATCGGGTACGCGAAGCGGATGTTCAGCTCCGCGCCCAGGAGGTAGAGGCAGGTGCTCGAGAGGCACTGCTGCTCGCCGAGCTCGACGATGATCAGGTCGGTCTCGGCGAACGTGTAGTTGCTGCGGCGCAGGATGTGGCGCGCAGCGTCCGCGTTGGTGAAGATCATGCGGACCACGGCGTAGTCGCTCGAGTCCACGATGCTGAAGGCCGCCAGGCGCGTCGACGGAGCCTCGTCGAAGGTGCGCAGGAGCTCGAGCAGCTTGCCGACCTTGTTGTTGAGGAACACGCTGAACTGGCGCACCGTGGGCGGCGCGTAGCCAAGTTCCGTGTCGGCAGATGGGGGAAGCGAGGAGCTCATCGCGTCGGGCCGCGGAGGATACGGCGCGCGGCGCCGCCGCGGCACCCTCGGCGCGGCTAGGCGGCCCCGCCCACGAAATCGGGGTCTTCGACGCGGGGGAGGAGCCCCGCATCCGCCGCGGCGTCGAGGAGCGCCCGCACCGCGCGGCGGCCGTCCGGGCCGTAGTCGATCGTCCACCGGTTCACGTACATCCCGACGAAGCGGTCGGCGAGCTCCTCGGTCATGCCGTCGGCGAACCGCATCGCGTAGCGGATGCTCTCCTCGCGGTGGGCGAGCGCGTGGCGGATGCTCCGCTCAAGCAGCACGGCGACCTCCTGCATGGTGCCCGGGCCATGGAGCCGGTCCAGCGCGCGCAGCACGCCGTTGGCGCCGAGCGGCAGGGGGAGCCCGGTGCGCGCCTTCCACCAACGGCCGAGGTCCTCCACAAGGACGAGCCCGTCGCGCTCGAAGGTCAGCTGCCCCTCGTGGATCACGACGCCGGCATCGAATTCGCCCGCGGCGACGCGCTGCGGGATCTCCTTGAACGGGACGGCGGTCGCCCGGAACGCGCCCGGCCCGACGAGGAGGTTCGTCACCAGGAACGCGGTCGTTCCCTCGCCCGGGATGGCCACGTGCGCGCCGCGCAGGGCCGCGGCGTCCCGCGGCGTGCGCGCGACCACCTTGGGGCCGTAGCCGTCGCCGACGGAGCTGCCGCACGCGGTGAGCGCGTAGCGGTCGGCGATGCGGGCGTAGGTGGCGCAGCTGAAGGCAGAGATCTCCAGGAGGTCGTCGCCGGCGCGCGCGCGCCGGTTCAGGGCCTCGATGTCGGCCGGGACGGCCTCGAACCGGAATCGGGGCGACGCCACCGGGGCCGTGCGCCCGTCGAGCTCGAGGAGCGGCCACCACATGAACGCGTCGTCCGGGTCGGGGGAATGCCCCAGGCGAAGCGTGGCGCGGCGGTCCATCCCGGGATGGTAGGCCGCGGAGTGCGTATGTTTCCCGCATGCTCTCCGCCGCCATCGCCGGACTTGCCGCTGCCGTCGCCCTCGTCGCCCTGCCGCCGCCCGCCCAGTCGAAGCCCGAGGCCCGGGCGCGCTGGCTCGCGACGGTCGACGAGATCCAGCGCTGGCGCGACACCGAGTTCCCCGAGGAGGCGCTCGCCAACGGGCGACCGACGCCCTGCCCCGACCGGATCGCCGACATGTCCATGCGCGGGATCGGCAAGCGCAAAGCGCAGGAGGCCGCGTTCCTCGCGGACCTGACGGAGATCGCGCCGGCGGACCTCGCCGGGGACGACCTCGTGGGATGGCAGCTCCTGACGCGGCAGATGCGGGAATCGCAGGACGGGTTCCGCTTCCGCGCGTTCCTCATGCCGGTGGGCGGCCGCGGCGGACCGCAGCAGGACGTCCCGCAGATGGCCGACCGCGTGCCGCTGCGCACGCCGGAGGACTTCGAGAACTTCCTGAAGCGGCTGAGCGCGGTGCCGCAGTCGGT
>JBILFU010000166.1:0-4800 GCA_044351405.1 Phycisphaerales bacterium | reverse complement strand
CGGCCTGCGCAAGGCGGAGTCGCACGTGGCGGACGCGGTGGCGGCGGGCGCGCGGGCGGTGACCGGCGGTGCGCGCGTGCGCGTTCCCGGCTGCGCGGACCGGTTCCTCGCGCCCACCGTGCTCGCAGGCGTCACGCCCGCGATGCGCTGCTTCCGCGAGGAGACGTTCGGCCCGGTGGCGCCGGTGTGCGCGTTCGATGCCGAGCCCGAGGCGCTGCGGATGGCCAACGACACGCCCTACGGGCTCGCCGCGTACCTGTGGACGCGCGACGGCGCGCGGATCGTGCGGATGTCCGAGGAGCTGCAGTTCGGCGTGGTGGGCGTGAACGACGCCCTGCCCGCGACCGCCCAGGCGCCCTTCGGCGGCGTGAAGCACAGCGGCCTCGGCCGCGAGGGCGGGCACCACGGGATCGAGGAGTACCTCGACCTGCGCTACGTCAGCTGGCGCGTGGGGTGACCCGGGCGACCGGGCCGCGCGCTCAGCCCTTCCTCTCGCCCAGGCCCGCCGCGCCGGTGACGCGGTCGGTCGCCTTGGTCGCGATCTCGGAGAGCTTCTTGAGATCCTGCAGGTCGCGCAGCGAGGACAGCTTGTTCAGGAACTTGATCGCCACGAAGACGCTGAGGGCGATGATCAGGAACTGGAACACGGTGTCGATGAACGCGCCGTACCTGATGGCGACCGCCGCCTGGGCGGCGACGCCCTCCTTCGCCTCCACGGCGGGCTTGATCACCCACTGCAGCTCGTTGAAGTTCACGCCGCCGATGGCCCAGCCGAGCGGCGGCATGAAGATGTCGGTGACGATCGAGTTGACGACCTTGCCGAACGCGGCGCCGATGATCACGCCGACCGCCAGGTCGAGGGCGTTGCCCTTCACCGCGAAGTCCGTGAATTCCTTGATGAATCCCATGCGAGTGGTCTCCTGCCCCTTGGGCGGGCGAGAGCATACGGCGCGGCGGGAACCTACGATCCGGCCGTGTCCACGCGCGCGGCCATCCTGGTCGGCTACGTCGTCTCGATGGCGGTCATCACGGCCGCGGTCGCGGTCTTCACGGCGCGCTCCACCGAGGCGCGGCTCTCGGCCGCCGTGCGGCGCGAGGTGATCTCCTACGCACGCGCGGCGGCCACCGAGGTGGACCCGGCGGTGCACGCGCGAGCGGCGGCCGGACGCAGCTGGGACTCCGCGGAGTACGCCGAGATCGAGGCGCGCCTGCGGTCGCTGCGGGACGCCTGGCGCGAGTCCGGCATCCCGGTACGGTTCGTCTTCACGCTGGTGCCGGACCGGGCCTCGCCCTCCGGCGCCGTCTACGCGGTGGATGCGGCGGAGCGCGGCCCCGACAAGTCGAAGTGCGGCGAGGAGATGCGCTTCTTCGAGCGCGACGACGGCAAGGTCGACTGGACCGAGGCCATGGCCATCCGCTACTCCGACGCCTACGGCACCTTCTTCAGCGGATTCGCCCCGGTGCGCGACGACGCGGGCCAGGTGGTGCTGGTCGCCGGGATCGACCTCGACGCGGCCTCGGTCTCCGCGGAGGCCCGCACGGCGGCGATCGATGCGGTCCTGCCGGTCGCGGTGACCGGCGTCCTGCTGCTCGCCGTGTTCGCGTGGTACGTGCACCGGAACACCGGGCACGTGGCCTCGCTCGAGGGCCTGGCCGAGCGCCTGCGGCATGCGTCCGGGGCCGAGGGCCGCGCGGAGGACCCGTCCGCCACCATCTCCGGCGCGATCGCGGTGCTCGAGGCGAGGCTCGCGGAGGCCGCCGCGGCGGCGCGCCGGTCCGCGGACGCGTGCGCGCGACTGGAGGAGCGCCTCTCCCAGCGCGGCCCGGCGGCGGAGGCGGTCGTCGGCCGCTTCGCGGAGTCGGCGCAGCGCGCGCGGCTGGCGGCGGACCGTGCCGGCTCGATCGTGCGCGAGGCGTCGGAGGCCGGCGACGCGGCGCGGCACGCGGCCGAGTGCGGCGCGAACGCGCTGGGCGACGTGGCGCAGATCGATGCGGGCGTGCAGGCGGTGATCGTGCGCGGCCGCGACCTGTCGGAGCGGCTCGAGGCGATGCGCGACCGCGCGGCCACGGTCGACGCGGCCCTCGAGGCGATGGTGCAGGTGGCGAACCGCTCGAGCGTGCTCAGCCTGAACGCGGAGATCGAGGCGTCGCAGGCCGGCGAGGCCGGGCGCGGCTTCTCCGTGGTGGCGCGCGAGATCCGGCGGCTGGCCGAGCAGGCGGCGGCCAACAGCATGGAGATCGAGCGCAACGTGCGCGCGCTCCACGAGGCGCTGCAGGCGGGCCGCAAGGCGACCACCGACTTCGCCAAGGCCGCCGAGGAGGCCAGCGAGCGCTCGGCGCGGCTCTCCGCGTCCATGGCCGAGGGCATCCAGCGCATCCAGTCGATCGGCCCGCGGGTGCAGTCGCTCGGCGAGCGGGGCGAGTCGCTGCGCCACGAGGGAGAGGCGCTCGCCGCGGGGCTGCGCGACGCGCAGTCGGCCGCCGCGGAGGTCTCGGCGTTCCTCGCCGAGTGCGGACCGGCGCTGCGCGACGCGCGCATGCGGGCGGCCGAGGCGGCGGGCGATCGCTAGGATCTCCCTCCCCCGAGGACGACCCATGGCCAAGCGAGAAACGCGACGGGCGGCGAAGGCCGCGAAGACCCGCATCGAGTCCGACAGCATGGGCGAGATGCACGTGCAGGCGGACCTGCTCCACGGCGCGACCACGCAGCGCGCGGTGCTCAACTTCCCGGTGAGCGGCCGCACCGTGCCGCCCGCGGTGATCGCGGCGTACCTCGAGCTGAAGCGCGCCTGCGCCATGGCGAACCTCAAGCTCAAGGAGCTGCCGCGCGACAAGGCCGACGCGATCGTCGGCGCGTGCGAGCGCCTCCTCGAGGACTTCGCCGACCGGCGCGCCGAGGTGATGCGCCACTTCCCGATCGACGTCTACCAGACGGGCTCGGGCACCAGCACCAACATGAACGTGAACGAGGTGATCGCGAACACCGCGAGCCTCATGCGCGGGAGGAAGATCGGCTCGAAGGACCCGCTGCACCCGAACGACCACGTGAACTACGGGCAGAGCTCGAACGACACCTTCCCCACCGCGATGCAGGTGGCGGGCGCGGTCGCGATCGACGGGCAGCTCGTGCCGGCGCTCAAGCGCCTGCACAAGGCGCTCGATGCCAAGGCCAAGGCGTGGGACCGGCACGTGAAGATCGGGCGCACGCACCTGATGGACGCGACCCCGATCCGCGTGGGCCAGGTCTTCAGCGGCTACGCGGCCGCGGTCGCCTACGCGGTCGCGCGCGCCGAGCTCGCGCGCGACGTGCTCGCCACGAACCTGCCGATCGGCGGCACCGCGGTCGGCACCGGGATCAACGCGAACCCGAGGTTCGGCCGCACGGTCGCGGCGATCCTGTCGAAGGAGCTCAAGATCGGCTTCCAGGAGGCGGAGAACCACTTCGAGGCGCAGGCCACGCGCGACTGCTGCGTCGAGGCGAGCGGCCTGCTGAAGACCATCGCCGTGAGCCTGACCAAGGTGGCGAACGACGTCCGCTGGCTCGGCAGCGGCCCGCGCTGCGGCCTCGGCGAGCTGACGCTTCCCGCGACGCAGCCCGGCTCGAGCATCATGCCCGGCAAGGTCAACCCCGTCATCTGCGAGAGCGTGATGATGGTCGCCTGCCGCGTGGTCGGCAACGACGCGAGCATCTCGATGGGCGGCCTCGGCGGCGTCGGCAGCCTGCTCGAGCTGAACGTGGCGATGCCGCTGATCGCGAACGACCTCTGCGAGTCGATCGAGCTGCTCGCGAACGCGTGCGACATGCTCCGCGAGAGGTGCATCGAGGGCCTCGAGCTGCGCCCCGACGCGACCCAGACCGTCGAGCGCAGCCTGATGATGGTCACGAGCCTCGCGCCCGTGATCGGCTACGACAACGCCGCGAAGGTCGCCAAGGAGGCCTTCAAGAGCGGCGAGACGATCCGCGCGTACGTGCTGCGCAACAAGCTCGTGGACCCGAGGCGGCTCGACCGGCTGCTCGACCCGACGGCGATGACCAAGCCCGGCGGCAAGGGCCCGGGCGGCGGCTGAAATTCGGAAATTGATGCCGGGATCCGCTTTTCTCCCCGCGATCCCTGCGTACTTTTGGGGGATGCGCGCCGTCCCCGTCCTCCTCGCCCTGGCCGCCGCCCCCGCGGCCCTCGCAGAGAAGACGCACTTCACCTACCTCTGGCACCTCGAGCAGCCGATCTACTGGCCCGACGATGCCGGCGGCAGGTACGAGCGCGCGTGGCAGAGCATCGTCCGCAAGGACGCCGGTGCCGCGCATCCGGAGAACGACCTCCGCAACATCTTCGGCCTCGATGACCGAGTCGCCGCGTACCAATACCGGCCGCGCGACACCGTCAGCGCGATTAGCTGGGCGCAGGAGGCCGGCGCGCAGGTCAGCTTCAGCGGTGGCCTGATCGCGAACATCCAGAGCTTCGCGGAGGCCGGCGGGCAGCTCGGCTACTCGACCACCTGGTACTCGCCGTGGCGGCAGGCGCGGGGCTGGAACACCGGCGGTGCCGTGGGCGTGCCGCGCATGGACATCGTGATGTTCCCCTTCCACCACGCGCTGATGCCGCTCATCGACGACAGCGCGATGCGGAAGGAGCTCCTCCTCTACAAGGAGGTCTACCCCGAGGCCTGGGGAGCGTCACCCGCCGCGAGCCGCGGCTTCTTCCCGAGCGAGATGGCCTTCAGCATGCGGATGATCCCGCTGCTCGCCGAGGCGGGAATCCAGTGGTCGTTCGTCTCGAGCGAGAAGGTCTCGCGCGCCTG
>JBILFU010000165.1:0-4829 GCA_044351405.1 Phycisphaerales bacterium | reverse complement strand
CTCGCGGGCCTCGTCAACGAGCCGATGTCCGTGGCCGAGGTCGAGGTGAGCGTCCTCCTCGTCGAGGGCGAGGGCGGCGTGACCAAGGCGAGCTTCCGCAGCAAGCCGCCCGAGCGCGCGGGCGGGAGCTTCGTGGACGTGAACCACCTCGCGGCGCGGTTCGACGGCGGCGGCCACGTGCACGCGGCCGGGGCGCGCATCAAGGGAACGCTCGACGAGGCCGCGGCCGCGGTCGTGCGCGCGGCGGACGACTACTTCGAGTCCGCCGGCTGAGCGGGCGGCGGCACGGGGGCGATCCGGTAGCCCATCTTCGTCATCGCGCGCTCGGCCTCCGGGCGCGCTGCCGCATCGAGCTCGACGACCGCGACCTTCGACGCGAACGTGCAGCGCACGGCGCGCACGCCCCTCACCTCGGACACCTCGGCGACGATCGCCTCGGCGCAGCCGTCGCAGTGCATCCCCTCGACCGCGTAGGCGACGGTCTCGGTGCGCGCCGCCGCGGCAGCGGGCGAGCCGGCCGGAGCGGACGGACCGCAGGCGCCGAGGGGCAGCGCGAGCGCGGCGGCGGCGAGGAGGATCCTCATGCCGCCATCGTAGGTGCGTCGTCGCGTCCGGCAAGCCGCAGGCCCGCGCGCCTCGGGCGCAGGCCCACGACGCGCAGCAGCGCGGGCAGCGTCCACACCGCCGTGACCATGCAGCAGACGCTCCCGATCGACATCGCGGCGCCCAGGCTGCGGAGGCCCTGGTGGCTCGCGAGGAGCAGCGCGCCGAAGCCGATCGTGGTGGTGAGCGCCGTCACCGTGACCGCGCGCCGCGTCGAGCCGAACCCCAGGTCGAGGGCGCCCTCGTGGGCCCGGTGCGTCACGTGGATCGCGCTGTCGATCCCCAGGCCGATGAGGATCGGCACCGCGAAGAAGTTCGCCAGGTTGAAGCTGCTCCCGACGGCAGCCATCAGCCCGACCGTCCAGGCGATGCCGATCGCGAGCGACGCGAACGCCGCGAACGCCTCCCGCGGGTCGCGCAGGTCCACCCAGAGGAGCAGCGCGACCATCAGCGTCGCGAGCACCGCCTGCTGCAGGAACGACCGGCGCATGCTCGCCATCGACTCGCTCACCGTCATGGGGACGCCCGTCGCCTGCGGGTCCGCGGCACGCAGCGCCGCCACGAAACGCTCGAGCGGCGCGGAGTCCCAGACGTCGCCGGCCGGGTGCGCCATCACCAGGAAGCTGCCTGACGGCGAGACCATCTGCGGCCGCAGGGCCTCGGGAAGCGCGGACCGCAGGTCGCGGCGCGCGCCGTCGGCCATGGCGAGGAGCGCCGTGCGGGTGCGCGCCACGGAGACTTCGACCGCCTCTCGAGCGGAGTCGGCCTCGGCCGGCGAGTGGAGCGCGGGATCGCAGAGGTCCGCGACCGTCCCCAGCCGCTCCGCCAGGCCCCGCATGCGTTCCGCGGCCTCGGGCGCCTCCCGCTCGGCATGCCCGGCGAGCGACGCGACCCGCGACGCCGCGTCGCGGACGCCGGCAGCGTCCCACGCGGCCTGCTTGCGCGGCGGCACCGAGGCCGCCTCGACCGCGTTCGCGAACTGCGTGCGGAGGGCCGCGCGCTCGGGCGTCTCCATGCGCACGACGTCGAGCACGCTGCGGACCGTGCCCACCTCGGGGTGCTCGCGCAGCCGCGCGACCGCGCCCGGGATCTCCTCCATGGAGCGGACCGTCACCGCCCCGAACCAGGTCGCCGCCGCGGAGTCCTCGATCACGCGGTGCTCCCATTGCACGCTGTCCAGCCCGTCCGCCTGCATCCTGAGCAGGTTGCTCTCGAAGCGCAGGTTGGCCAGGCCGTACCAGCCGGCCGCGACCGCGGACAGCGCGCATGCGGCGACCGTCCACCGCGCGGCGGCGGGGCGGATCGCGCGCGGCACTCCCTCGCGGCGCAGGAAGAACCCGGGCCGCCGGGGCGCCGGCGCCGGCGCGTTCGGCAGCCGCGTGTCGAAGATCACGAGCAGCGCCGGCAGCACCAGCACGATCGACCCGAGGGTGAGCAGGAGCCCCACGCCGGACACGACGCCGAGCTCGCGAAGGCCCTGGAACTCCGTGAACCACGCCAGCAGGAAGACACCCGCCGAGGTGAGCGCCCCGCTCAGGTTGCTCGGCACCGCGGTGCGCATCATGTGCGCGACCGACTCCCGCACGGGCAGGTGGCGGCGCGCCTCGATGTAGCGGGCCACCATGTGGATGCCGTAGTCGAGCCCGACGCCGACGAGCACCAGCATGAAGACGATGCTCAGGAGGTTGAGGCGGCCGTAGATCGCCGCCGCGGCCGCGTAGGTGAGGGCGCAGCCGACGAGGAACGCCAGCAGCGCGAGGAGCGGGAGCCTCACGCCGCGGAACACGGCCATGAAGAGCGCGGTGCACAGCACGAGCCCCACGGCGCTCGAGACGTTCATGTCGCCGTTGGTCGTCGCCAGCTCGTCGGACTGCAGCACCGGCTTCCCCGTCAGGCCGATGGCCACGTCGGGCACCTGCGCCTGCACCTCCGCCACGGCCGTCCGCATCGCCGCGAGCGGGCCGTCGATCACCTCGAGCTGCGAGAAGTCCTTCTGCGGCAGGACGCCGACGAAGAGCAGGTTGCCGCTGTCGCTCGCGAGGTAGCGGGTCTCGCGCGGCGTGCCAGGCGACTCCGGGCCGCCCGGCGCGGCCGCGGCGATCGACTCGAGCTCCAGCACGGCCGCCGCCCCCTCCCGTTCCGCGCGCTCGCGCGGCATGAAGAGACCCTCCGTCGCCAGCCGCTCGAGCCGGCGCCGCGCGTCGGCGAGGAGGGTTCCCGCGCCGGCGTCGGACGCGAGCGCCGGGATGGCGTCCCGGGCCTCGAGCAGTCCGCGGAGGTCGGCGGTCTCCATCGCCCAGGTGGCCAGGCGCTGCTGCTCCGGCACGGTGATGCGCGAGTGCACGCGGTCGATCCCGGGGATGCGGCGGAGCCGTGCGTCGAGCAGGTCGACCGCGCGCTGCGCCGCGCCCGTGCCGAGGGTGCCGTCGGGCCGCCGCGCGTCGACCACCACCCAGGCGTACTCCAGGTCGCCGAACTCCTCCAGGAACGCCAGGTAGCGCGCCACGTACGGCCGGTCGGCGCCCATCAGCGAGTCGGTGTTGGCATCCAGGCGGATCCGCCCCCAGGCCCAGGTGACGGCCACCACCGCCACGATCGCCGCTCCCGCCGCCACCGCCGCGGGCGAGGCCGTGATCCATCCCGCCAGCCGCTCGGCGGCGCGCTCGCGGAGTCCTCGGCGGTGTTGCGGCGGGGTGGGACTCACGGAAGTTCCTTGCGGGTGCGATGATAGGTGTCCGGCCGCGCGGTGGATGACCTGTCGTTTGGCCCGTGGGCGGCGGTGACCGGCCCACACTGCCGGAATGCCGTTTCGAAATGGTGCCGTGTCGTATTCCCGCTTCGGCGTGCTGGGCGAGTTCCCCGACGCGGCGGGCGAGGGAACGCTCGCGCTCCTCGGTCGCCACGTGGTGCGCAACCGCGCCGTGGCGGAGGAGGGCGTGTCGAGCGGCTGGTGCACGGGCAGGCACGTGTTCGACACCGACTTCACCTGGGAGCACTGCGGCTTCAGCGGCGCCGTCCTGTGCGCGATGCGCGTCGACACGGCGAAGGTCCCGCCCGAGATCCGACGCGCCTACGTGTCGATGGCCGAGGACGAGCGGCGGTCACGTGAGAACGGCGCGGACGTGGCGGGGGTCCTGAGCCGCGGCGCGCGGCGCGAGGCGAAGGCCGAGGCCGAGCGCCGCTGCAAGGAGGAGATCGCCGAGGGCAGGTACCGCCGCATCGCCATGACGCCGGTGCTCCTGGACCTCGTGAACCGCACGGTGCTCGCGCCCGTGTCCGGCGACGCCGCGCTCAAGGAGCTCCGCGGCCTGGTCGAGGGCACCTACGGCTGCAAGCTGAACCGCCGCAGCGCGGGCGGCGTGGCCGCGGACCTGATGGGCGCGCGCGGCATGACGAGCGACCTCGACGACGCGCTGCCGGACGCGTTCACCGCACCCCCCGCGCAGGCTGCGGCGATGGAGGGAGGCGCGGCCCCGGGTCGCGCCTCCGGCCGGCCCGAGGTTCCGTGGGCCCTCGCCGGCGGGGAGCCGCGCGACTTCCTGGGCAACGTGTTCCTCCTGTGGCTCTGGTGGATGGCCGAGGAGAACGAGGGCGTCGTCGAGACGAAGGACGTGACGGTGGCGGTGCTCGTCGACAAGGTGGTCGACCTCGAGTGCCCGTGGGGGACCGGCGGGCGCACCTCGCTCCGGGGCGTCATGCCGACGCGGGTTCCCGAGGCCGGGAAGGCGCTGCAGTCGGGCAAGTGGCCGCGCCGGCTGGGGCTCCTCCTCGCCGCGCACGGCCAGGAGTTCGAGTGCGTGCTGCAGGGCGACCGCTTCGCCGTCAGCGGACTGAAGCTCGGCGACCCGAGCGAGGAGGCGCGCACCCAGCGTCTCGAGGTGGAGGAGCGGCTCGACCGTCTGGCCACGTTCGACAAGGTGCTGGTAGGGCTCTACGACCACTTCCTGCGCGAGCGGTTCGGCAAGGGCTGGGGCACGCGCCGCCAGCAGATCGCCGCCTGGATCGCCTCGCGCACTCCGGAACCCGCCGAAACCGCCGCCGCGCGCTGACTCGCCTCGCTCCGCGCCCGGCGCCCAGAGCCCCGCGGACCGCCGGTGGCCTCACCAAGCGAGTTGTTGCGCCGCGCCCCGCGCACTCCGGGTCACGGACCCGCCTCCCGCGGCGCAACTTGTCCGAGCGACTGAGGCCACCGGCGGTCCGCGGGGCGTCCCGGGGATCTGCGCCGC